>NZ_CP047224.1:600000-864092 GCF_009856525.1 Neorickettsia findlayensis
TACTTGCACCCGACAGTAACCTTCCTATCGAACTGCTCACCAGTTACACCATCATATAAGACTTCCTGACCCGAAGGATCCTTGCCTGCAAGAACCAACAACCTTTCTATCTCATCTGTCTTAGGCCCCTCAAAAACCGAAGCCGCAACTGGAACACCGTTTCTTAAGGAGCGCGAATACTCAACTATTTCAGCATCCGACATCTTCTTAAGCCTCGCCATCATTTTCCTATCGTTCTTGTAAATCTCGAGAATCAACGACTTCACCTCAGAGTAGTTACCTTCATCAAGTAATTTCGAGATTTTCTTACCCAAATTGTACACAGCCCAACCAAGATGTGTCTCAAGAATTTGTCCTACATTCATCCGCGAAGGCACGCCCAGAGGGTTAAGTATGATATCTACAGGTGTACCATCAGCTAAGTAAGGCATATCTTCCACCGGAACTATCCTGGAAATAACACCTTTATTTCCATGCCTACCCGACATCTTATCACCCGGTTGAAGCGTATGCTTCACAGCGACAAAAACCTTGACCACCATCAGAACGCCCTGTGCCAAATCATCGTCACCACGAATTTTTTCGAAATTCTCTTCGTAGGTCTTATTAATTTCATCAAAGCGATCAACGAACCTTTGTCTCAAGAGCTTTATAGAAGAGATTCCATCAACACTAAGCTTCCACCAATTCTCCCTATCTATCTTTCCAAGGGCATCCTCCGTAATCACATCACCCTTCGAGATAGGAGCCAAATTATTAAGGGCAACCTTACCAACCAGCATTTCCCTAAGAAGCGAGTAGATATAGTTCGTTAACACCGCAAGCTCATGGTCACGTCTTGCTTTTTCAGCATCAATGGCCTGTTTTTCTATCAACAACGCCCTACCAACCTTTTCTATACCTCGACGTTGCAATACCTTCACATCTACCACACAACCGGACACACCCGGTGGTAAGTATAGAGATGAATCTTTCACATCAATCGCTTTTTCTCCAAATATGGCACGTAGTAATTTTTCCTCAGGTGTAACAGGCGAACTGCTTTTAGGCGTCACCTTTCCTACCAGAACATCTCCAGCCTCAACGTTCGCTCCAACACACGCTATGCCAAACTCATCAAGACAGTGCAAAAACTCTTCTGCCACACCGGAAACATCCCTTGTTATCTCCTCAGGTCCCAATCTTGTATCACGAACAACGCATTCGAACCCTTCTAAATGTACTGAAGTAAAAAGATCGTCACGAACGACATTACTCGAAATGACAACAGAATCCTCAAAGTTATAGCCACGCCACGAAAGAAAAGCTACCACTAAATTCCTTCCCAGAGCCAACTCACCCTTTTGAATCGCTGGTCCGTCAGCAAGAATATCACCCTTTTTAACGCGCTGTCCCTGATGGACGACACACCGCTGGTGTATGCATGTATTGTGATTCGACTTTCTAAACTTACATAACGTATAAGAATCAACCCAGAAATCGTCCTTGGACTCCGATGCGACAACTATATTCCTGGCATCTATATACTGTACAACGCCTGCACGCTTAGCAACTATTACAGCACCAGAACCACGTGCTACATAGCCCTCCATCCCAGTCCCGACTAATGGTGCCTCAGGTACGATGAGTGGTACAGCTTGTCTTTGCATATTTGAACCCATGAGAGCTCTATTCGCATCATCATTTTCCAGAAACGGAATCAAAGAGGCAGCAACTGAGACGATCTGTTTAGCTGATACATCTGCAAATTGGACCTCGCTACGCGGAATAAAAACATTTTCATAATTCCTGCGACAGTATACCAGATCATCGAGTATATACCCTTCCTCATCAACACGAACACTGGCCTGACAAATATTCGCCTTTATTTCATCAATCGCAGAAAGGTACGTGACTTCATCTGTGACACGGCCATCACGTACATAGCGATATGGGGTCTCTATAAAACCATATTTGTTGATCTTCGCATATATAGCGAGACTATTTATTAGTCCAATAGTCGCACCTTCTGGTGTCTCCGTTGCACAGATTCTACCGTAATGCGTGGTATGCACATCCCGCACCTCAAATCCTGCTCTACCTCTATTCAACCCACCTGGACCCAAAGCTGATATACGACGTTTATGTGTAATTTCTGAAAGCGGATTAGTCTGATCCATGAACTGTGACAGTGCAGAAGACATGAAAAATTCACGAATGACAGCTCCAAGGATTTTAGAATTTATCATTTCACACGGCATCACCGTATCAAAGTCCGCAGTTGCCATATTTTCGACAATAACCTTGGCCATTCTGACAAGTCCGATGCGAAATTGATTGTCCATAAATTCCCCAACAGACCTAACGCGCCTATTGCCAAGATGATCTATATCATCAACGTCCCCAACCTCCCTTTGCAAAATGGCCAACTCTTTTACCGTGCAAAAAATGTCTTCCTTCGTCAAAACAGTCAAACTTTCGTCATGATTTAGATTAAACTTAGCATTTAACCTGATCCTACCTACATTCAGGAGATCGTATCTTTCAGGAGAAAAAAAGAGCGACTCAAACAATTTCTCCGCAGACTCAATAGAAGGAATCTCACCCGGTCGAATAACTCTATATATTGAGAGCATCGCCTCTTCGTAAGAGCAATCGTACTGCAAAACGGTACCGAATATGTAATTACCCTTGAGCTCGACTAACTTAATAGAATCTACATCAAGAAATTCCAACTTCGCAACATGTTCTTTTGTCAACTTTGTACCATGTGGAAGAAGAACCTCCCCTTTAGTCGAGACAAGATCATCAGCGAGGTACATATCCTTCATGACCTCCAAATCCATATAGCAATAGCGCAATCCTTTCGCATATAGATTTCGCGCCAACACTATGGAAATCCTGTTACCCTTTGCTAAAACCAACTCGCCTGTCTCGGCATTGATAAGATCGTATTGAAGACGGACCCCCTTGAACTTTTCCGGAACAAAGCAAACTGTCCACCTACCATCTTTACTCAAACGACATTCCGAAACTTCACAAAATCGAGTGAAAATATCCTTGTTTGATAACCCTAAAGCCCTAAGCAAAAGAGTTATCGGAAGTTTTCTCTTTTTATCTATCCGAAAATATAATACGTCTTTGGCATCAAACTCAAAATCCAACCAAGAGCCCCTATAAGGTATGATACGTGCAATATAATTGAGCTTGCCGGAGATCGACCTGGCTTTGTCATTATCGAAAAACACCCCAGGTGCACGGTGCATCTGGGATACAACAACCCTTTCTACACCATTTATTATGAATGTCCCGTTCTTAGACATAATGGGTATATCACCCATGTATATCTCCTGTTCTCTTACATCCTTTACTGCCTGCTCATTCGACACCTCCTCATCATCTTCGGCAGACGTCTCATCACCAAAAACAACTAGCCTAAGTACTGCCCGGAGTGGCGCCGAGTATGTAATACCTCTTTCAACACATCCATATTCATCATGCTTAGGCTCACCTATTCTGCAGCTCACAAACTCGAGAGAAGCTCTACCATATCCATCATTCACTGGAAAAACGGATGCAAAAATATCGTTGATTGAAGAGACAGCACCGCCTCCACCTATAAACGAAGCGTAAGAATCTTTCTGCACTTTCACTAGATCAGGAAAGTCAAAAAGCAGCTCATCAAAGTATAACCTGTGAAATTCAGACATAAGAGAAGAAACAAGAAAACGATCTACCTAGAAGACTTATTCTCCTTTTAATTCAGGTTCACATTCAGCTTCCTTCAGGATCTTTGCATATGCATCAGCTTTTTCTTTTGTGAGACCGGAAAGAATATCTACAGGAACCGCCTCAACCTTGTCTTTAAGCTCCTTTAAACCCAGATCTTGACCTAACTCTTGCTTGAAGATCGTCTTCAACGCTTTGATGGCGCTTGTCTTCTTCTCACCATAACCCTTTAAAATTAATGTAAACTTGGTTGCTTCGCTCTTTTTTTCAACAGGCTCAGACGGCGCAGGTGCAGCAGCTGCAGCAGGAGCCATAGCAACATCGGGTAAATTCAAAACCCTTTTCAACTCAGCAGCGAGCTCAGCTGCTTCAACAAGGCTCAAAGACAAAATCTTTTGAGCAATTTCAGAACACTCAACTTTAGACACAAAAACCTCCAAAAAAAACAGGTAAAGACAACGACTTTTTAACTAGCAATTAACATTAGCACCTTTCACATAAGAATCAAAATAACCCGCTAAAAGCCTTGCGGGGCTATCCAAAGAGTTCACCAAGGCAACAGGAATAGAATTGATGGTATTAATAAGCGATAAGTATATATGCATTTCATCAGGCAGCTTGGAAAATTCATCGATCAACCGAAGATCAAAAAGCGCTTTCTCATATTTTCCACCGAGAATTTCTAACCTATCTCTCCCGTATTCACCCGAAAACCTCAACACACAACGTAGAAACTCGGGAACATTTCGATTGCAATGCAGAAAAGCGACACTTGTAGAAAAATACTCAGATAAAAAAGATAAACAAGAATTTTCAACAGCAATCTTAGCGAGTGAATTTTTCACAAAACTAAAATTACCTTCAAAATCCCACAACTTTTCACGAACACTAAAGACTTCCTGGGCACTAAGCGAGGAAACCTTAACGACAAGCACAACCCTCTGCTTAAGTATCATCTCAAGCTTCGCCAAAAAAGCTGTTTTTCTCTCATTCATAATAAATTCCACTACAAAGCCAGAAAATCTACAAAGCACCCATCTCCCATGGTGCTACTCACACTAATGCTGCGCACATAACCTTGCAAGCCAACGTTCTTCGGTCGAGTTGCAAAAACAGATTCACAAAAAACCTGCAGATTCTCCCTAAGCTTATCTAAGCCCATACCTAAATTCCCAATTTTAGAGTGCATAACACCCGCCTTGTTAGTTTTAAAGAGCGCCTTGCCTCCTAATATGGCAGCAACCGCAGCAGCAACATCATGTGTTACCAAACCATACTTGCTATCAGGCATCAGACCCCGAGGACCCAGAATGCGAGCTATCTTGCTTAATTTCGCCATCATCGAAGGAGTAGCAAGGGAATATTTATATCCTTTAACAAAATTTTTCTTGGCTTTAATCGTTTCTATAAGATCTTCACCACCATACGTTACATTCTCGTCAAGGAGCTCAGCCATCTGCGGTTCACCACAAAAAACAAGAATGCGCCCAAAATAAAAAGGGTGCCTAAAAACACAACCTACTTTGACAGAATCCTTCGAAGAAAAATGAACCGCAACGTCAACTGATTCGTTAAACTTGCATGCTTTTCCAACTAACTTTTTCAGAGCATCATCTGCACTTATCATCTCTCTCATTTCAATCTCCAGTCACTTTTATGCCCATTGATGCCACTTTTCCCGCAACCATCCGAACAGCAGCGTCAAAATCCCTAGTATTCATATAACCAATCAACTCTTTCGCAATTTCAGATATCTTACTTTGTCCAACCGAGGCTATAAAACTTTTTCCGGGAGCAGCAGAACCCTTACTAAACTGCAAAAAAGATTTTATGACATCTGTAGAATTTTTACCCTTTACAACAACATCAAAGGTTTTATCCTGATACACAAGAACCCTCACCCTTACATTACCTGCAAGCGAGGCAGTTAATTCATTGCACGCCTGACAGAACTTCATAAGGTTGACCCCCTTTGGTCCAAGCGACGAAGCTATGGCAGGGGTCGGAGAAGCCTTACCAGCTGGAACACGCAACTTTAACCTAGCAACAACTTTTTTCATACAGTAATACTAAACACCAAGGACAACATTATTCAACCAATTTCAGCTGATCCAAACTGAATGACACTACCACATCCTGGCCACAAAACACTATCTTCACTTTAGCCTTCGACGTCCTTTCATCAATCTCATCAACTTCACCTACACATGCCTCAAAGTATTCACAGAGAATAGCAACACGCGAACCAACCGATATCTTTCCAGATTCTTGTACAACCTCAGGAGAAAGCATAAAATTTCTCATTTCGTCGATATCTTTATCCGACAAGTACTTAGGTGAACCGGCCTGACTAAGGAATCTACAAGGAATGCCATACAAACTGCGCATCACAGAGACCTCATTTAAAAAAGTTGAACCTGGAGCAACTTTGACAAAAACATAACCAGGAAGAAACCTTTTGGAAGCAGAGGTATCAAACTTCACAAGAGCGGGCGAGAAGAGATCAACGACCTTATCACTACAACGACTTTTGATAAGATCGCATACCTTCGACTCACTGCCCGATCTTACGCGCAGAACACACCAAGTATGATTGGAATTACTACTCATACAAGCCAAAAGTTTAGTAAAAAAACCGGACCATCAAAAAGATAACATAATCCGTAAACGCAAAAAGCAGAGCAAAAACCGAAGTGATGGAAAGGGCAAAAAGGGAAAAAGACACAACTTCCCTTCTGGACGGCCAAGCTATACTCCTAAACTCTGCGAAAACGCTGCGAAAAAAATTCATCTAAAACACATATACAAGAACAGGAGCGATAGGACTCGAACCTACAACCATCGGTTTTGGAGACCGAAACTCTACCAATTGAGCTACGCTCCTAAGATTCAATTCTTCACGCCCTTCACAATCCTGAACATCTCCGCTATTTCGGCATCACTCTTAGAATCCATAATTTCTAACACTTGACCAGCACCTACCGTCACTCCTCCTTCTCTGATTGCAAATCTGGATCCTTTCTCCATTGCGATCGGATTCAAGAGCTCTACAAAAATCTCCAAGTCATCACCCGGCATGACGATTTCGGCACCATTCACAGGCAAGTACGCCGTACCAGTAACATCTGTAGTACGGAAATAAAACTGTGGCTTGTATCCAGAAACGAATCCAGTTCTTCTACCACCTTCCTCTTTTGTGAGGGTTACAATCCGCGCTCTCAACTTTCTATGAGGAGTAATCGAGCCCGGCTTACAGAGAACCTGTCCCCTACACACATCCTCTCTTTTCGAACCACGGAGAAGGATACCAACATTAAATCCAGCCTCACCTTGTTCAACAAGCTTGTTAAACATTTCGACACCAGTACAAGTAGTTTTTTGCGTGTCTCTTATACCAACAATTTCAACTTCATCACCAACTTTGATACGACCGCGCTCAATTTTTCCAGTAACAACAGTCCCACGTCCAGAAATGGAAAAAACATCCTCAATAGACATTAGGAAATCACCATCAACCGCCCTTTCAGGAAGTGCAATATATTTATCGCACGCAGCAAGCAACTTGCGAATAGAACCCTTACCAAGTTCACTTTCTTCACCATTAAGTGCCAACAACGCAGAACCCCTTATGATTGCCGGATTGCTTCCATCATCATTATCCTCCGGCAAATCAAACCCATGCGATATCAAAAGATCCTTGAGGTCACTCTCAACAAGCTCCAGAAGTTCCTCATCAAGCTCAGAAGAATCACACTTGTTGATGTAAACAACGATACTAGCAACACCAACCTGCTTTGCCAAAAGGATATGCTCCTTTGTCTGTTGCATGGCACCGTCTGTACCCGCAACCACGAGTATAGCACCATCCATTTGCGCAGCACCCGTAATCATATTTTTGATATAATCCGCATGCCCCGGACAGTCTACGTGTGCATAGTGACGCTCCGGAGTCTTATACTCAACATGCGCAGTGGAAATGGTAATACCACGCTGCCTTTCCTCTGGAGCTTTATCGATATTATCATATGCCCTAAAATCAGCCTCGTAGCCACCACCTTCCTCTGAACAAAATTTGGTAATCGCAGCAGTCAAGGTCGTCTTTCCATGATCGACGTGTCCTATCGTACCTATGTTTAAATGCGGTCTATCATTCACGAAGACCTGCTTCTGTTTAACAGCCATTTCTATTTCTCCTTATTATCTCACAACATCTAATTAGCAACACGCTTGTCAACCAGCTCAGCAGCTATATGATCGGGCATTTTTGCATATTCTTTGAACTCCATCGAGTAGCTAGCGCGCCCCTGGGTAGACGAACGCAAATCATTGACATAACCGAACATTCTAGACAACGGCACGACACCAGAGATAACGCGTGCATTACCTTTAGCCTCCATTTCGGCTATTTTTCCTCTTCTGCTATTCAGGTCACCAATAACCGTACCAGTATACTCTTCAGGTGTAACGATTTCAACACTCATAAGGGGCTCCATAATCTTGAGTCCTAGCTTTTTAGCTGCTTCCTTAAACGCATCTCTCGCTGCAATCTCAAACGCAAGCACACTAGAATCTACATCGTGAAAGGCTCCATCTAGCAATGTCACTTTAAATCCAATGATCGGATAATTAGCCAACAGTCCCTTGTTCTTAACGGAAATCAAGCCTTTTTCAACACCAGGAATATATTCTTTAGGTATAGCACCTCCCGTAATCTTGCTCTCAAAGAGAAATTCTCCCTCAGTATACGGTTCGAACAACATTTTCACACGAGCAAACTGACCCGCACCACCGGTTTGCTTCTTATGAGTATAATCTATCTCATAGGACCGCGTGATGGTTTCTCTATAAGCAACCTGAGGATCACCAACATTGACATTAACGTTAAACTCGCGCTTCAGCCTGTCTAAAATGATCTCTAAATGCAGTTCCCCCATACCTCTAAGTAAGGTCTGCCCCGTTTCCTCGTTACTTGCAACTTTTAAAGAAGGATCCTCTGCACATAATCTAGCTACAGCCAGTGCCATCTTCTCCTGCTCAGCCGTGGATTTGGGCTCAATCGCAATCTCAATCACTGGATCAGGCGCAGAGATCCTCTCTAAGGTTATCACCCTCCCAGAGGCACAAAGTGTATCACCAGTACTTGTATTTTTAAGCCCCGCTAACGCAACAATATTACCAGCTGTCTCACTTTTCACATCTTCTCGTGAGTTAGCATGCATTAGGAGCATTCTCCCTATTCTTTCTTTATTACCCCCATGAGAATTAATCACCACGTCTCCGCTATTCAGAGTGCCCGAATAAATCCTTACAAATGTCAACGAACCAACATAGGGATCGTTCATCACCTTGAATGCGAGTCCCACAAAAGGAGCCTTCGGATCCGGCTTTACGTTGATCTTCTCACCTTTTTCATTTTCACCAACAATATCCTTCGTATCAACCGGAGAGGGAAGATAATCCACAACCGCGTCAAGCAATGGCTGCACACCCTTATTCTTAAACGCAGAGCCACAGAGGACAGGTACAAAGTGATAGCCAATTGTTCCAGCTCGGATTGCCGCCTTTATCTCCTCCTCAGAAATCCTCTCTCCGCCGAAATACCTATCCATGAATTTATCATCTGTCTCGGCAATCTTTTCCATTAATTTTTCTCGATACAATGTAGCCTGCTCGACCAAATCTGCCGGGATCTCTCTATACTCAAACTTCGCACCAAAATCATCACCTTGCCAGTAGATAGCCTGCATTTTTACAAGATCTACAACACCAACGAATGATTCGGACACACCGATAGGTAGCTGTACTACCACAGGATTTGCGTTGAGCTTACTAACGATCATTTCGGCACAACGATAGAAATCCGCCCCCATTCTATCCATTTTGTTAACAAAACACAGACGCGGGACATTGTGCTTATCAGCCTGCCTCCAAACCGTTTCAGACTGAGGTTCCACACCTGCTACACCATCAAAAACTGCAACAGCACCATCCAAAACCCTGAGCGAACGCTCAACTTCGATTGTGAAATCAACGTGACCAGGCGTATCAATGATATTAATTTTCGCACCCTTCCACCAACATGTGGTCGCAGCAGAGGTGATAGTAATACCACGCTCCTTCTCCTGCTCCATCCAGTCCATCGTTGCAGCACCTTCATGGACTTCTCCAACGGTCCTATTCACACCAGTGTAAAGGAGTATCCTTTCTGTCGTGGTGGTCTTACCAGCATCAATGTGGGCCATGATGCCTATATTTCTTATTTTTTCTAACTCAATAGACGAAACCGACACAAAAACACCTACCTATTACCAGTAACATTGTTACTAGGATTGCTTCTTCTAGCACCCCCAGTATTGAAAAACCTAAAATGCGAGAACGCGCGCCCAGACTCGGCAACCTTAAGATTCTCTTCAAACTTCCTAAACGCACCACCGTGACTAGAATGAGCATCCAAGAGCTCTAGCGCTAGCCTATCCCTAGAACACATACCTTTACGCTTGCGCGCCTCAGATAGCAACCACCCGAACGCAATAAACCGGGATCTATCCTCCTTTATTGGGACCGGGATTCTATAATTCACACCCCCAGCCCTAAAGGAACGCAACTCGACAGCTGGAGAAATATTCGTTAGCACACCTGTCAGTACATCCATTGCTGGAACACCAAGCTGTTTCTCAGCCTTCTCCATAGCACCATAGACTATTTTCTCCGCCAGCGCACGTTTACCCTTTTTCATCACATGATTTATAAGCTTCGCAACGATCTTGCTGTTATACTTCCTATCCGCAGAGACCTCACGCTTTTTGGCTACATTTCGCCTAGACATCTAAACTCCTGTCAACTTTTCTTAGCACCATACTTAGATCTTCCTTTTTTTCTTCCTTTGACACCCTCGGTATCAAACACCCCTCTGACTATGTGATAACGCACACCAGGCAAGTCCTTCACGCGTCCACCACGTATACAAACAACAGAGTGTTCCTGAAGATTGTGTCCTTCACCAGGAATATACGCAATCACCTCAGCTCCACCAGATAATCTCACCCTGGCAACTTTCCTCAGCGCAGAGTTCGGCTTCTTAGGTGTTGTCGTATAAACCTTAGAGCATATTCCTCTTTTCAAGGGATTCCTATTAAGTGCTGGAACCCTATTTATCCTGGCAGGAGCCTTCCTGGGCTTCCTCACCAACTGATTGATTGTAGGCATCAAATATAATTTAGACCGAAAACAAACCTTTTCCGAAAACAAGACACAGCGCGGACTAGAGCCGAGCTACAGGTAATAATTATTATCTGAAAAAAATACTTTTATCAACACCTCATATTGAGCTATCCTGCCCATATGTATAGCATCCTGTGCTTCCCTTGATGCACTCTCGAAAAATGAGTGTTCAAAAGGTCTATCTAAAAACTTAAACTTGTAAAATCCGGATTGCTTGACCCCGAAAATATCACCAACACCACGCAGTTTAAAATCTTCTTCCGCTATGAAGAAACCATCGCTAGATTCTCTAAGTATCTTTAGCCTTTTCTTTCCGTTTTCAGTGATTTTGTGGGAATCATACAGAAGAATGCAAAAAGACTTTTTGTTTCCGCGACCAACTCTGCCTCTAAGTTGATGGAGCTGAGCTAGTCCAAAATGGTCTGCATCTTCAATAACTATTACGTCTACGTCCGGAATGTCTACACCAACCTCAACAACGGTCGTAGCAAGTAGTATTCTCGTTTTACCGTTGCGAAAGAGAGTGAGTTTTTCCTCCATTTTCTGGGCTGACAACACGCCATGAACACAATCTACTTCATCGGCAAAGTGTTTCTTGAGCAGTCGAAACCTTTCCGTTACAGAAACGACACTTGAATTTTCGCTCTCCTCAATCACAGGACAAATCCAGAATACTTTGGACCCTTTTCCGAGAACCACTTTAATCCTATCAATGAGCTTTGTAATTTTGCTTTTTGCTACTGTAGAGGTAGTTACAACTGGTCTAGACCTGGGTTTTTCCTTAAGGTTCAGCAAGGTGATCGAACCAAACAACACTTGCCCTATTGTACGAGGAATCGGGGTAGCACTTACGAGCACTAGGTCAACCCCGGGATTCTCTCTGACCAACTTCGTCCTTTGATTTGCTCCAAATCTGTGTTGTTCATCTATGACCAAGAGCCCCAGATCAAAGAAAGGCACCTCACCAGCTAAAATCGCATGCGTGGCAACAATGACTTTTGCATCCCCAGATCTAATATCTTGTAAAAGTTGCTCCTTAGAGCAAGCAATCTGTCCACCGATTAGAAGCACAGGTTTTACTTCCGGGACCAATTTTTGCAGAACCTCAAAATGTTGCTTAGCCAATACAACAGTTGGTGAGAGTAAAACGACTTGCTTACCCATCTCCACTGCATTAAGCATGGCGAAAAGCACAACAAGTGTCTTTCCACTTCCAACATCACCTTGTAGCAGCGCTATCATTCTTAGGGTTTGCCCCTGTAACGCATAGATTTTTTCTATCACCTCTTCTTGACCCGCTGTTAAACTGAATGGCAATCGTGAACGCAAAAGAGCAGTCATGCTGCCATCACCTTTTATGCGCTCCTTCTTCTGATTCAAGACTCGAGTATAGAGACTGTTGTTCACCAAATGCATTGCAAGAATTTCATCATAAGCAAGCCTTTTGCATGCCTGTTCGAACTCCACATCCGATGATGGATGGTGCAACTGCTTGATTGCTTTCTCCCATGATATTAGGCTGTTCCTTCTTAGGGACGTTTTCTCCAGCCACTCTTGAGGGGGTTCATATGACTTGAGCAATCTATCAACCAAAGACGAGAACTGGTAGTTAGTAATACCATCTGACAGACGGTATTTTGGCTCAAATGCGTATAGATTAGCCAGCTCACTACGTTTTAATATCTTGTCAGGATGAAACATCTGAGCATTTGCTCCTATTCGCCCATTTACAAGGTACCATTCTCCTATTTTGAGCTTCCTCTGTAAGTGAGTTTTTGCAAAAAAAATCACTTCTAAGGAATCTCCATTTTTGTCTTTGAAGAAAAACTTGTGGAATCGCCTTACTCGTCTAAATTTGTGAAAGTGCTCTTTTGATCCCTCATACTTTGCCTCAATTGTTACAAACTCTCCATCTATTGAATTTGCAACCTCCTTAAAATTACGCCTATTAATAAATCCCCTTGGCTTGGACAGTAATAAATCGACAACTCTACTCCCAGAAACGAGGTTACGTACCACCTCAAGCATTTTCTCCTCAAGTAGCAAAATCTTATCTATTGGATCAAACAACTCGGCCATGTGGTTCGCCACCTACAAATAGATTGAGACATTATATCGCACTCAACATCAAATCTACGAAACACTTTTCCCGAAAAATGAGTGTCTGCTCACGCCCCAGAATTAATGGCTAAAGACCAAACAAGACTTAGCTTTAGATGACAGAATTTATTTACTTGCGCTGTCAAGGATGATACAACTTGTGCTCGCTCGTTGTTCAGAAGGGGTTATCCATAGCAAAATAATGACACCACTGTTCTTGCTGCTTCCCTTGTTTGCATCGTTGATTGTGTTGTTTGCATCAAACAGTAGATACTATCTTTCCATTCTGTTTTCTGCCTCCACATTTTTGATTTCTCTTGTTTTAGCTGCACGTGCTGGTTCCGAGTTTGTGGTCTTTCAAGTGGGAGCGATCATACTCAAAATGGATGAACTTTCCTGCATAATGCTGCTTTTGACGTCCCTGCTTACGATGCTCTGCATGGTCATGGCAAAGGACAGATCTTCTGGCTATCTTAGCATGCTATTCTTGCTTGAATTCGTGCTCGCGGTGTTTTTTTTGGCAACGGATCTACTTACCTTCTACATAATGTTTGAGCTTTCGCTCGTCCCAATTTTTTTCATTATTGGTCTCTGGGGGGGCAAGAAGAGAGTACATGCAGCATTTAAGATCTTTTTATACACATTGTTTGGATCGGTTGGATTTTTAATATCGATTTTATACCTATTTACAGAACTCGGTACGCTTGAAATTAGCTCCTTAATCTATTTGGTAGAAGAGACAATCCCGGTTGCAGCACAAAAACTTATTTGGATTGCGTTATTCTTTGCATTTGCCGTCAAGATACCAATGTTTCCGTTTCATACATGGCTCCCAGACGCACATGTTCAAGCACCAACAGAAGGTTCAGTAATACTTGCAGGCGTGCTGATAAAACTAGGGGCATATGGAATGCTCAAAGTTTTGTTGCCAATTCTTCCATCGCTCAGCAGAGAGTTCTCTACTTTAGCACTTTCGCTCAGTGCAATTGCAGTAATTTACACCTCGTTGGTCGCACTCGCACAGACAGACATGAAGAAACTAATCGCATACTCATCGATTGCACATATGGGAATCGTAACTGCCGGTCTTTTTGCCTTCAATATTGAAGGATACAAAGGGGCTATATTTCAAATGGTAAGTCATGGTTTGGTTTCCTCAGGATTATTTTTCTGTATAGGCTCCATTTACAACCGCAGTGCAACAAGACAAATTGCTGACCACTCTGGCATAATGAATTTCGCTCCCAAGTTAGGGTTTGCATTTGTGCTCTTTTCACTTGCGGCGATTGGCCTTCCTGGTACCGCAGGCTTTGTGGGTGAGTTCCTTGCACTTGCGGGATTGTTTCAGAGCACAGAGGTGTTTGCAATACTCTGCACTACTGGTGTAGTTCTAGGAGCATGTTATATGCTCTACCTTTGCAGACGCATTATCTGGGGCTCCCCGACGGGCAACATCTTTCAAGATATTCAACTACATGAGGCCATACCAATCTTTACTTTAACCATCTTGGTTATGATTTTGGGACTTTACCCGAACTTGCTTCTTAATTTTTTGAGATGAATCAGTATCTGTTTTTACTACCTGAAATCACACTTTTTACTCTTTCCTGTTTGCTGCTTTTCTTAAAAGGCAAGAATGAGCTTGGACTGGTTTCTGTGTTGATCACTTTTGCAGTGACGTTTTTCAGTTATACTCGCACATCAGTTGAAATCTTAAATGGGATGCTACACATCTCTCCTTTCACACAAACTGTTAAGCTTGTAATACTTGCTTTTGCCTGTATCTTTTTTGTACAGGCTGTCGCAGTAAAGCAATCATACTCAAAAAATTTTTCAGTCTTAGTGCTACTTTCGCTCCTTGGAATGCTACTTTCTGTTTCGTCAAGCACTTTACCGTCCCTATACCTAGCTGTAGAACTTCATAGCATAGGACAATACATACTGGCTTGTATAAAGCATAAATCGATTAAAAGCACAGAAGCAGGTGTGAAGTATACACTTCTGGGAACATTCATGTCGGCAGTAATGATATACGGAATATCATTAATATTTACGGTTTCCGGTGATCTTTCGATAAAAAGCCTTTTTGTAGCAGACAATAAAATCCACTCTATAGGAATTCTGTTATTCATTTCAGGACTAATGTTTAAGATTGCTGCCGCACCCTTTCATGCATGGATAGGTGATATCTACGAAGGATCTCCTACGATTTCTACAACATTTTTTGCTGTGCTGCCGAAACTTTCCCTCATTGTAGTATTAGTCTCGCTCATCTCTAACGTGGAACCTATTGCGTACGATGAATCTGCCTACCCTATTGAGCTGATGAAAAACTCTCAATATCTTAGGAACATACTCTTTATCTGTGGTATTTTGTCCATTGCTTTTGGTACGTTTTCTGCCTTTGGACAAAAAAATATTAAGAGATTTATAGGATTTGCATCCATTACACACGTCGGTTACATGCTGCTTGGAATAAGCAACTCAGCAAGTCTATCGTTTGGAAATCCAGGAATTGCATATGCACTAGTGTATTCTTTCACAAATCTTGGCATTCTGTCTGTCGTATTGATGCTCAAAGATAAACATATCAGTTCTCTGAAAAAGCTCAGGTGCTCGAATAACCTTGTTGCCCTTGCATTTGTACTCTTGCTTTTCTCTTCCGCTGGAGTGCCACCGTTTATAGGGTTCTGGAGCAAGGCATATATAGTGAAGACTCTCGTTGAAACAAACCATATTCCCACTGCCCTTTTTTCAATGCTTGCTGGCATCATCTCAGCTTTTTACTACGCAAGAATAGCCAAGGAAACCTATTTTATAAACACAACAGAACAGAATACTGAGGCAAGCTTGAGACATAATAAGCTTCTCAGTTCGGTAGTAATTTTGTGTGCCCTGTTCTCAACATTCGGGTTTATACTTCTGGTTTACTGATCCCTGCATTATTTGATTTCTAATGTTATTTTCTAGTGCATGGATAGGTCTTCGCCGTGCTCACACATTCTCTCTCAGGACTACGATCATATCGCGTGGATATTTAAGTGCGCATGTTTCATTGGGACCAGCTCCTCGTTGCAGCAGTACCGATTCGATATTAAGCTACTCTACAAAATGCTCTGTAGATATGTTCTGTTTCGCTTGTTTGCATACCTATAATGTTCTCGCGTCCTCTTAGCTTAATACGCCTTAAATCTCCAGAAAACACGAATGACGCTGTAAAAGATTTCATCTCGAAGGGCAATTGTACACTCCTAATTGGAGAAAAACCGCTTTTTGGAAAAACAAGAAATGGAAAAAGTGATTGGAAAATCATGGAAGGCAATCTTTTCATGAGTATTGGGCTGTTCAACGAAGATGTAAAAACAGGAGAAATTGTTTTTAAAGTAGTTGTTGCAGTAGGTGAATTGCTCTCAAATTGGGTAGAGAATCTTCAGTACAAGTGGCCTAATGATATCCTGGTTGGGGGGAAAAAAATTTGTGGAATATTACTGGAATACAACTCCGGCAAATTAGTCATAGGGATAGGAATAAACGTACTACATTCACCGTATGAATGGACCACCTGTTTGGACAAGTACCACCTGATTTCTCTCAATGAACTTCCACTCCAGATCCTAGCCTCACTTAGAAAGCACGAAAGCAAACCAATTGAACAAATCGTTGCAATATGGAGAAGCAAAGCATTCTTGTTAGGAAAGGAAATCGACTTTAATGCAAATGGAAAATTAGAAAGAGGCGTTTTCATTGACGTCGCACTAGATGGCGCTCTTGTACTAGAAGATCTGCATACTAAAGAGCAAAAAAAATTTTATTCGGGGTCTATATGTACTACGTAATTACCGCATACCTTGTATACATTGGATTATTAGGCTGGTGCAGCTGGAGAATCATACAGCGATACATTGATTCTCAACGAAAGTTACGTGATCTTGGTCATCGAAGGTAAGACGACGTTGCAGGATCATTCTACTTTTCACATTTTTTATTCGTAATAACCATCAAAAGACCTAATATGACTGTTCAAAAAAAGTTGCAAAAAGCATCAAGACTGATTCATGAAACTCTAAAAGAGAGTCTAGCTCTCTTTCCAAGTGAAGATGAACTTTTTCAAGCAATTAGATATTCCCTTCTTGCAGAAAGCTCACATATTCGTGGCTTTCTAGTGCTAGAACTTGGCACACTATTTAATATCCCATATGTGGATACCATAGAAGTTGCCGCTGCAATTGAAATGATTCACTCCTTTTCACTCATACATGACGATCTCCCAGCCTTAGATAACTCAAACGAAAGAAGGAATCAGCCTGCATGTCATATCGCTTTCCGAGAGAGCACCGCCATACTCGCTGGAGATGCTTTGTTGGTTTTGGCTTATCAGATGCTCAGTCGTTACGGTGCACCGCTTGTGCAAAGGACTTCCAAATACATATTAGAAATGATTGCAGGACAGGTTCATGACGTGGGAAGTGGTTCTACACTCACAGCAGATGAAATCAATAAAATGAAATCTGGCTCACTTTTTGCATTGAGTTGTTCTAGTGTTGGTCACATTGCAAACGGTGCACAAAGCGAGCTTACTGTATTAGAAGCATTTGGGTACGAAATAGGCGTCATTTTTCAAGCTGTGGATGATATAAAAGATGGAGACGCAAAAAATGACCCTCAAAATACTATCACTATTTCCCTCAAAAAGGTTAAGGAAATTGTTAGCACAACATTTCTGCTTGAAAAAAAGACACTTATAGACGAATTAGTCACTTTAATCATCAATGGATCGCTCTAGGAGTCCACAGAACAAAACATCTGAACCGGTAGAATCGGTTTATGGGCTAAATGAGTGACCAAAACATTGTTGAACCAATTAAAAATTGCAAATACTGAACAAACGCTCAATAGAAAGTACGTAAACTTCAAAATATATTTTTGAAGATGAATTAGGCATTTTCATCACACACCTCAATTTCTCTTATCAAAATTAGTCATTACAGCTTAAGAGGTTAGTATTGTCTGTACAGCAGGATTGTAGTAAGATTCCAAGTGCTGCCCGCGTGGCTCAATTGGTAGAGCAACTGACTTGTAATCAGTAGGTTGGGGGTTCGAGTCCCTCCGCTGGCACGCGTTTCTCTGTGTTTATGAAACTAGTCTCGACACTGAACACTGCTAGCTGCATCCCGCTCATTGTGGCTTCGCTTGCCGGTTTTGTTTCAGGAAAAACGCACCTTACAACTCAAGTTTGCTTATAGTCAATTCTGAGGAATCTAGCTAGTGACAGCATAAACACTTTTCGACACCAACCTTGCCTGAATGATTCTGAATTCCAAAACTATTCACACACATTGCGCCCGCAAAACAAGCGTGCTCACCACTGTAAAGTATAGCTTCAGAGTATGAAAGTGGCAGCCTATCATGGAATGCATCTGCATACTGACTTTCGCCAAAATTTGGCGCTCGCGGAACGACTTCATTGCAAATTCCATACTCAATCGCACGCATTACTTGTCCTAATACTTTTGAAGGCACTGCATCTGCCCCTGCTACTCTGTGCTCTATCGTATCATATGTAACTCGTACAGCATTGGTTTTGTTCTCTTCAAAACCCCAATTTATAAACCTGGGCGTGAATTTATCGTAATATTGGAAACGCTTATAAGATTCTATACTGGGAGCAAAACAAAGCATCGAAGAACGCATTAAATGACAAAATCCACCGACGATAAAACTTCTTAGTTTAGGCTCAAGTCTGGTTATATTCTTTTGGGACTCTTTATCGTGCAAACTGACATGAACATGCAAAGCACTTCCGGGTTGGTCCATGCGTGGTTTGGCTGAAAAGTCTGCTATTTCACGCACAAGAACCTTAAAATTATTTACTTCACTTAGAAGAAGAGAGATGTTGTTGGTCGGGAGTGTTGAGATTTCATACTGCCCATTCCCTTTTTCTTCGGCAATACGTTCGATCAAACAAAAGTGGTGAGAAATCAACTCCTTAAAGAACTCGATCTTTTCGTTACTATAGAATTCTAACTCGATTCCCAATGTTATCCCAAAGTTGAATCGGTCGTTTAGAGTTTCTAGAGTCATATCAGTTACGTTTTCCAATCATTATCACCTATATCTTTCGAATCTGAAAGTTGAGCAAGAACACTGTGAACTTGATTAGCTTATCTTGAGTTGGTATAAGAGCAGGACGATCCCCTCCACTTTTCCGATTAGGAAAGAGCATTCGTATTTAAATGTGCGTTGCACGATGTATAGTTATATTAAGAATACAATTAGAATCGTCGGTGATTTTACACTTTTCAACCTAAGCGTCCTCCTAAGTAGTAGGAAGGTGTATTGTGTGGAAATAGTAAAACAGCTGTTTCTGATAGGATATTACTCGGTGCCAATCGTTGCATTTTCTGCTGTGTTTATGGGAGCCATGCTTGCACTCCATACCTATTCTGGTCTTGACCTTTTTCAATCACAAACGATGGTTGCGCAAGTACTAGCAAAATCGATTACTCGTGAAATAGGACCTGTTGTTGTTGGCATAATTGTTGCGGGGCGAGTTGCTTCAACAATAGCAGCAGAGATTGGTACAATGCGAGTCACAGAACAAGTGGACCTCTTAAAATCACTCTCGATCAATGTACACGCTTACCTTGTATTTCCCAAAATCATCGCAGCATTGATTTCTTTCCCTGTGTTGTCGATAATCTCCGCACTGTTTGGAATGCTGGGTGGTTACCTTATAGGAACGTATAAATTTGCGTTTAGCGAAATGCTTTATATATCGGACACACTTACCTTTGTTACGTACAAGGATCTTATGTCTGGAATGACAAAATCGTTCTTTTTTGGCTTTATCACAGCAAGTGTAAGCTGCTTTAATGCTTTGAGAGCTACACATGGCGCAAAAGGCGTCGGAATAGCAGTAACAAACTCAGTAGTAGCATCCTTTGTACTGATACTGCTGTCAAACTATCTGATTACATTAGCTATATTTCATGGAAAGTAAGATCAGTGTTCGTGACCTTTCGGTATATTTTTATAATAGAAGCATCCTAGATAACATAAACCTCGATCTCTCTCCTGGGGAGAATTTATCCGTTATCGGTAAGTCTGGTGAGGGCAAGTCTGTTTTACTCAAATCAATTATCGGACTTATACCCAGAAATAGAGGTATAGTCCTTTTTAATGGTAAGGAAATCAAAGAGAACGTGGAAGAAATTGTGAGAAAACACAATATAGCGATCTCTTTTCAGAACGACTGCCTTTTTGACGACATGACAATCTTGGAAAACTTGTGTTTCCCGCTGACCAAAAGCAACGGAGTAAGCAAACAAGCAGCAATTGCATTATCAAAGGAAATCCTTTGCAAAACCGAGCTACCGCTTAGGATTTTGGCATCATATCCATCCGCACTATCTGGAGGAATGAAAAAGAGGATAGCCGTTGCAAGAACGATTATAACACGGCCAGAAATCATCTTCTTTGATGAGCCCACAAGTGGACTCGATCCAGTAACTGCTCACAAGATAACAGAGATGATCAGGGAATATACTATGCAGGAAGATGTATCTAGTATAATTGTGACACATGACCTTAAGTGCAGCAGAAAAGTTTCAGACAGAGTTGCAATGCTGCACTTGGGAAAGATCATATGGCAAGGACAAACAGACTCATTAGACACCAGCGACAATCCATACGTAAAAGAGTTTCTATCATATGCTTAGAGTAGATGGAAAAAATATCGGTTTTGCTAGGGAGGGAATACGGATTCTCTCAGATGTAAACTTCTCAGTGAAAAGTGGCCAGATTTTGTGGATTAAAGGTGATAATGGCACTGGGAAAACAACATTGTTGCGTATTATTGCAGGAGTGCTCAAAACCTTTTCTGGAAGCATATCATTCTATTCACAGGGAGACGCTAGAAACAATGAACCAGAAGCGATTTGGAAAGAGGAAGCAAAACAACAGGATAAGACACTCACTACAGAGACAATTAAAAAAGAGAAAAACTTGTGTGGACACCATCTTACAATAGAAGACAGGTCAGTTAGACAAGCAGGATATGAACACTGTCTTCATAAAACTGCCAACAATCAAAACCTAGATGACGCATACAACAAGTTAGAAACTGCAAGTGTTGTAGGTAGCACTTTGTGCAACAAACACAAACATGAGGAAAAAAAAGAAACCAAGAAGCTTATGATCAACACAAGTATTGGAGAAGATTTTACTCAAAAAATTCAACCTCATAGTGAAATCACTTATATTGGAGAAAAACTAGCCTGTGATGAGGAGCATACTGTACTAGAGAATCTATATTTTTGGGCGAAGCTGAGGAATTGCACCCATTTACTCCAAGCTACATTAGAATTTTTCGACCTGGCAAAAATATCGAACATAGAAATAAGAAAACTCTCTAGTGGCTGGAAAAAAAAAGTGAGTCTATCGAAACTTCTGCTATTCAACTCAAAGATTTGGATACTTGATGAACCCTTTATTCACTTGGACAAGAGGAGTATAAAACTATTCACAGAACTCTTTGATTTAAGATTAGCGCGGAACGGAATTATCTTTCTCGTACACCATGATGAACTGGATATTGATGATGACAAAATAACGAGATTAGAGCTAGGTTGATGCTCTAGTAAGCCGGACTCAGAACATATCACCTCATATCCTGTATTTCAATTTTTAAAATTTAAAAATCGAAATAGCAACATTTTGCAGTCATCACAAGTGCGATGGCCAATAGCATCACCAGAACCGGGCTTGTAGTACCAAAACGGGGCACTTTTGTCAATTCAGATGGAGTATTCTCTTATCATCTCCTATCACAGCGATTGTAATATGAAGAACTTCAGATGCATTGATAAAAGAATTTTTCATCACTTCAGGCCATTCTATTAGACAAAAATAATTTTTAAGGATCTCTTGCAATCCAAGTTCATATAATTCTTCTGTACTCTTCACCCGGTAGAGATCAAGGTGAGCTATATCATAACCATCAGATCGATATATGTTTACGATACTGTAGGTCGGACTTCGCACAACTAAATCCATCTTTACGAAAAGACATCTGATTATTTCAGCAGAAAGATGCGTCTTACCAGCACCAAGCTCTCCACGTAATAAAATAGTTCGCTTGCCGTTTAATATGGAGACGATCATCCTGGCAACTTGATTTATCTCATCAAGAGCATATTTTATTTCCATTTTCCCGGTGTAAGCCAACCAAAATGATACTATAACACTGAAGGTTATCTAGCTTACCATTTTAAAAGCACACTTTGGAAAGTAAAATCATAAAGTTCCTATACTTTGAACACTCACAAATTTGTCATTGAAAAAACAATTCAATACCAAAATTTAGCACATGGTATACAGAAAATCGGAAAATACACTCATTGCTGGGATAGACGAGGTGGGAAGAGGTTGCTTAGCTGGACCGGTCGTAGCATGTGCAGTTATTTTAAAGGAGAATCTCGCTATCCCAGGAGACTCAAAAGCCCTTTCAAGTGCTGCAAGGCTATCATGGTATGACAAAATTATGAGTAACTCATACAGCGCTGTAGGAATGAGCACTGTGAAAGAAATAGAAACAATGAACATCCTAAATGCAACCTTGCTAGCCATGGAAAGAGCGCTAGAAAGACTTCCTGTAATGCCCACAACGGTACTCATAGATGGTAGAGATATTATTCATAATGCCGAAAAATATAAAGAAGTAAAAAGTATAATTTCGGGCGATAAAATTTATGAGGAAATAAAGGCCGCTTCGATTGTTGCAAAGGTTACTCGGGATAGATTGATGGAAGAATTAGACCATGCATATCCGTATTACCGCTGGAGGTTTAACAAAGGTTATGGAACAAAAGCACACCTTGAGGCGCTAGCAAAATATGGAGTTACAGATCACCACAGAAGGAAGTTTGCTCCAATAAGGAAGCTCCTTCTCAGATAAAATGAAAGCAAAAAGAAAAAGAGTGATGCTGCATGACCTTACCTAAAAACACATACCAATCGCAAAAATTGAGTGGTTACACTGTTTACGGTAGAGTTGATGTTAATCGTAGTATCTGAGATGGATTGGACACTCTATAGAACTCAATAAACGGTAATATTTCGTAAGGTAATACGGCTTGTAAGATATGAGAAAATTTCTTGTTTTTGTAAAAAAAATCCTTGTACATTTCTACGATTCTGTTGCACCATCGAAAATATCTTCTGTGAAAATTGAGGGGAAGAAGAGTTCTTTTTCCAAAGTTCTACAGTTAATAAAGTATGAAAGAGAGAAAATACCTCTCCCAAAGGTTACTTTACCTGAACTGCATAATGAGAAAGACAAAAAGCTAAGTGGAGCCGATGAGGAAAGTGCATTCCAGCATTACTACTTGTATCAGTTTATAAATACGGAAAAACAACAAGAATTTGAGAGAAGACGCAAGAAAACCGGAAAGCAGCTAGCACACGTGATAAGTTTTATGCACTTCTTGTCAATGACTTATCCAACATCAAAAGCTAGATGTGGTCCGGCAATGAACGTCCGTCTGTATAATCCGACCATTCAGTCAGTCACCTTTAATTTAGACAAGTCAGAAAATCAGCTTGGCAGGTAGGGTCGCGCTAACTAACTCGTTTGCAACGATGCTCCAAATAGAAATCTGTCCTTCAATTACGACTCAAGGAGCAGAAATACAATATTCGCATAACGATCGCTGACAATTTCTTCACATTAACCTTTAACACAAATGGCAACAAAAAAAGGTTGTATACACATGAACACCACTAATATCAAAACTAAGGATTCACAGACTAGTATGTGTTATAATGCACGTTTTCTCGTGACTAGCTCAAACAACAATGAGAAGAATGTCCGCAGCAATACGTGCATTGACTATAGATGCGGTGAGCCGTGCAAATTCTGGGCATCCTGGGATGCCCTTGGGAATGGCAGACGTCGCAACTGTCCTATTTACAAAGTTTCTCAAGTTTTGTCCTAGCGACCCCGACTGGCCTGATAGAGATCGTTTTGTATTGTCAGCAGGCCATGGCTCGATGCTATTGTATTCTCTATTGTACCTAACCGGTTACCCAGACTACACAATTGAAGAAATCAAAAATTTCAGGCAGTTGCACTCGAAAACACCTGGACATCCTGAGTACAGGATTGCAAAAGGGATAGAGAATACGTCTGGACCTCTTGGACAGGGTCTTGCAACGGGTGTAGGAATGGCATTGGCAGAAGCAACCTTAAACAGCCGCTTCGGGGACATCATAGACCACTATACTTACATCATTGCTGGAGATGGATGTCTTATGGAGGGAATCAGCCATGAAGCAGCATCTTTTGCAGGTCATATGAGACTCCGTAAGATAGTGCTTCTTTTCGATGATAACGGAATTTCAATCGACGGGAGCACATCATTATGCTCATCAGATGACAATCTAAAACGTTTTGAAAGTTACGGGTGGGATGTACAGCAAATAGATGGCCATGATTTTGCTGCAATAGAAGGTGCGATAGCAAATGCCAGATCATCTGATAGGCCGTCTCTAGTTGCGGCAAAAACAGTGATAGGCAAATTCATGCCAAATGAAGGTAGCAACAAGACCCACAGTGGTGGCCTTACACAAGAAGAAGTGATTGCATTTAGGAAAAGGTTAGAATACCCATTAGAAGAGTTCTCTATCCCCGAAGATATCTTACAAAAGTGGCGCTCATTGGCCAGTCTAGCAAAATATAAGGAATGGCAACTTGCTTACAATAATCTTCCTACAGAAATTTCATTGGCTTTCAAAAGAACAGGAGCCGGCTGTAGTACTGATTTTCTTCTGAGCAGTGGTAAGGCCTCAACCGGCAGTATCACTTCACATGAGAAAGATCACATCTTTGCATCAGGAACACCTTATCCAGAGGGTATGTGGAATTCACCTGAACAACCACAAAAACAGAACAACGCAAACGGTGGTGCGTGCGATAGTCCCGAACTATCAACATCTAGGGATAAAAAAGCATTGTGTCATACTACATCGGACAGCAATATTGGTAAATGCAATTTGAAAAGCTCAACACAAGATTTATGCATTGAGCCACAAGAATATCATCTACTGAAATACACAGAGATATTCAATGAACTGAAGACCCGCAGTCAAGCAGTTTCCTCCGAAGCAACAAGACAATCTTCTGGAAGAGTGGTACAATTTCTCACAAGTAAAATACCCGAAATGCTCGGGGGTTCGTGCGATCTTACCGGCTCTAATAACGTGATCCCGGAACCATTTAAAGCGATAAGCGCCAACAATTATAACGGGAACTACATACACTACGGTGTCAGAGAGCATTTTATGGGAGCGTGTATGAACGGTATGGCACTACACGGAAACATTATCCCATATGGTGGAACTTTCCTTATCTTCTCAGACTATATGAGGCCCTCCATTAGGATGTCTGCATTGATGGGTCTACAAAGCATATATGTGATGACACACGATTCAATAGGCGTTGGTGAAGACGGACCAACTCACCAACCGATTGAACAACTAGATAGCTTAAATCTCATTCCAAATTTATACGTTTTCAGGCCATGTGATTATATAGAGGTAGTAGAATCCTGGCAGGCCGCCTTGAACATTACAAATGCACCGTCAGTAATAGTTTTGTCTCGGCAGAAAGTAAATTTTTTACAAAGGGAATTCCCAGAAGAAAACATGTGCTGTAAGGGCGCATACCTAATAAAAAAAGCATCTAGAAAAGCAAAAGTCTCCCTTTTGGCAAGCGGGTCCGAAGTTAGCATCTGCGCTGAAGTTCAAAGTGCGCTAGAAAAATTAGGCTATCCAACAGACCTACTATCCGTGCCCTGCATTTCCGTTCTAAAAAAGAACTCTACTGACCACAATAGGAAGCAACTAATTGAACCTGGGAGCATACCATTTGTTGTCGAGGCGAGCTCAGGTTTAATGATTAGTTCCATGTTTGGTGTGGATTCAGAGTTCCTTCTCAACATCAAGGAGTTCGGTTTATCCGCACCGTATGATAAAGTGTATAATCACTTTGGTTTAACTGTTGAAGCTGTATTAAAGCGTTGCCTGGAAAAGTTATCAAGGTCTACATGAACAGATGGTATGTGTGCATTCTCGTATTACATAAACGGACTAATTGGGACAAATTCTATGGGCGGGATTCGTTCATACGATCTCGTGATTGCCTGTATGGAGATGGCTATGTCAGCTCTTTTTTATCTACGCTATAGTAGGTGTAACTAGTTTTGTGGAGGTGCAGCAGTGAAGACAAATAGGTTGCCCACCAAAGTTGATTTAACGTATCACACATATATGAAGAGTTGATCCAAGAATGTACAAAACTCTTTTAATCCTAGAGGTGATCTCGCCACTGCTTGCTGCGCTCTCATTAGTCTTTTCAAATAGGAAAGTCTATAAGCGTGCTCTCTTACTTATTGCACAAGCATTTGGTATTGGTAGCTCAATCGCGATATTTGCATATACCTCACAAAGAACAAAAATATCGCTCACAGTTGGTGGATGGGATTCCATCTACGGAATCGAAATTGCAGCTGATCACTACACGGCAATTATGCTGCTTCTCCTCAATACGGTTACAACGCTGACAGTACTACACTCTTTCCAGAAAGATAGGGAAAGTTTTTTCTATAGCATCTTAATGCTGTGTCACACCGGCCTTTCTGGGATGGTTATATCAAACGACTTATTCAATATTTATGTCTTTCTCGAACTATCCTCGCTAGCAAGCTACACACTCGTTGCGACTAAAGGTACTCAAGAATCGTACAAAGCGGCATTTGAATATCTAATAATAGGAACGATTGCTGCAACGTTCTACTTGATTGGAACCGGACTCATATACGCAGTCACCGGACACCTTAATATTGGAATCATCACTTCCATGTCAGATATAGTGTTAAGTTCACATGCCGGCAGAGCAGGTGCAACACTCGTAATACTTGGCATAATAGGTAAATGCGCTTTATTTCCTTTACATTTCTGGTTGGTACGTTGCTATAGTTCTACAAGCACAACCGTAGCAGCATTTTTGTCGGGAGTGAGCTCAAAAGTTGGGTTGTATCTACTAGCTAAGTTTATCTACACAATATTTGGTACACGTGTCCTGGCTCTTTCTGGATTTCCATTGAACATGATGATATTGCTTTTAAGCACACTAGCAATTTTTGTATGTGGTTTACAGGCAATTACAACACAAGATATAAGGAGAACACTTAGCTATTCCAGCATTTCACAAATTGGCTACATTTCTTTGACACTTTCACTTGGCTCTGATTATTCTGTTTCAGTTGCAATGCTTCAAATGCTTGCACATGCAGTGACTAAATCGGCACTTTTCATGCTAGCTGGAGGATCAATACATCACACCGAAAAAAGGCATAAACTGTCACCCATAAAAAACATTTATCTTCTCGTAGCAACACTTAGTTTGGCTGGAGTTCCTTTTACGGCAGGATTTCTGGGAAAGCTCGAGCTCCTTCTTCTGGTGATACACACGCAGCACTATTTAACTTTGTTGATTCTGGTAATGGGAAGCATCATCACTGCGATTTATAGCTGGAAGATTTTCAACATGCTGCACAATTTTGAAGTAGAGAATTCGGTCCTACATCACATACCAATGTCAGTGCTTTCTTTGATAAACGTTGCTATCCCACTCACGAGTAGGTTCTTCTTAAAACTAATCTAGCTGTTCAAGAGCTGGGACTCAGATCCAAATCTTCAGGAAAAAGTCAAAACCTTTCAGTACCCAATCCCCTCAAATGAATCAGAATTGACACGATTGCAGCAGGTGTAACACCTGAGATCCTCTTAGCCTGAGCGAGCGTTTCCGGACGTACCGCTTCAAGCTTTTCTATTACTTCCGATGAAAGAGTCTTTATGGCACCAAAATCAAAGTTTGAAGGAATAGCAACCTTTTCATTACTTCGAAGTAGTTTGATATCCTGCTCCTGCCTGAGCAAATACGGCTCATATCTAGCATTGATCATAAGCATT
The DNA here is from genome assembly GCF_009856525.1 of Neorickettsia findlayensis. Lineage (NCBI taxonomy): Bacteria > Pseudomonadati > Pseudomonadota > Alphaproteobacteria > Rickettsiales > Anaplasmataceae > Neorickettsia > Neorickettsia findlayensis. The sequence goes on from NZ_CP047224.1 coordinate 628,060, forward strand.
TCCCTATACTCTTTCGGCAACTCAGATAACTCAGGCCAAATTCTCAACAAATCTTCAAAAACAAAAAGTGGTTGTGTCATAAGATTCCAGGCACTTTTCCTTACCCCATCTTGAGCGACAGAAATACCTTCGATCTTTGCCAATTCATAAGGAGTGGCTGAAAGTTCATTGAGCTTGTTTTTGTACTTGTGAAAAGTTTCGTATTTCTTCCTGTACGCTGCGTAGCGTTCCTCATCAACCAAACCTACTCCATATGCTTTTTCAGTGAGTCGAAAATCCGCGTTGTCAGAACGCAGATTAAGCCGATACTCTGCCCTGGAAGTGAATAACCTATACGGTTCACCATTGGTACCAAGCGTGATGAGATCATCTATCATTACGCCAATATACCCTTCGGATCTACCAATTATCAGACCTGCACCTGCGGCGTTACTTCCAGCAACAATACCCTGACCAGCTGCTTCTTCATAGCCCGTCGTTCCATTTATTTGACCAGCAAAATAGAGACCTTTTACTCGCTTGCTCTCCAAGGTAGAACGTAATTCTCTTGGATCAATATAATCGTATTCTATTGTGTACGCATATCTTGCCACTCTTGCCTTTTCAAGACCCGCGATACTACGGATAAATTCGTCCTGTATCTCCTTAGGAAGCGAGTTGGAGATCCCATTTGGATATATAAGCTCTGAGTCCAGACCTTCTGGCTCTAGGAAGATTTGGTGGCTATCCTTTTCGGCAAAACGGACAACTTTATCCTCGATAGATGGACAATAGCGTGGCCCCCTAGCAGACACGCCATTTCTAATTGCAGAAAATTTAAGTGAATTTCTTATGATCTCGTGAGTCTTACCGTTTGTGTGAGTTATATAGCAAGAGACCTGCGGCACCGTTACTTCAGCATTCATATACGAAAATGGTGTAGGCGGAGAATCACCGGGCTGTTCAGTAAGTGAAGAGTAATTAATAGAGTCTTTATAAAGACGCGCTGGGGTTCCAGTTCTTAACCTAGAAATTTTAAAATGTTGCCGCAGTTTATTTCCCAAACATTGTGATGCCTTTTCACCAAACCTGCCCCCTTCTACCCTCTCCTTACCAGTCTGAATAACACCATTTAAAAAGGTCCCAGTGGTTAAAACAGCAGCACTACATTGAATAGTCCCGGTTTTTTCTCCGACCACACCAGTGAGACGATCATTTTCAATAATAAGATCAGTGATATGGTCTTCAAGAATACTGAGCTTCTCATACTTTGTAAGCAGCTCAAGCACTGCACACTTATAAAGTTTCCTATCCGCCTGAGCACGAGGACCCCAAACGGCAGCACCTTTACTCCGATTGAGTATTCTGGAATGTATACTAGCCCTATCTATCGCCAGAGCCATAACACCTCCCATAGCGTCTATTTCTCTGACAACATTGCCCTTCCCTATACCCCCTATCGCAGGATTACACGACATCTCACCGATGTTCATCACACTGTTTGTTACTAAGAGAGTCTCAACTCCAAGTCTTGCAGACGCAGCAGCAGCCTCAACTCCAGCATGCCCTCCGCCAATCACAACGACGTATTGCATCAATCACGAGGAAGAATACGCAACATAAACTCCTTAATCTCAAACGCAGTATTGATACGCAACCCTAAGGCAACTAAAAGCCCCTTTATATAGTACAAGTGGGATCTATAGTGCTCTGGAAGTGCTATTTCATCTTCAGAGGAAGAAGTAATACGGTCAAACAATTTGAGTCGCTCCTCATCGATTGGGACATCACAAACTACACTGAACTTCAGTTCCATATTGGTTGCGAAAACGTCGATTTTAGCATAGTCAGTAAGCAACCTACTTAGAAGTAGCAACGAATGCAACATCAGCATGAAAAATTCGTCCTGAATAGATTCGATACCAAAGTGAAAAACTACTTTTTTCCCTTTATAAAGCAAATACTGCTCAATATCTGCTAATGCTCTCGCACCTTTACTGCCTTGGAGGAACATATATTGTAGGACGCGTAGATTTATTAGCATTCGAGAATTTACCTCAAGCAACTCATTAAAATCAAAGGCCTTTGGGTCATCTCTATTGACCTCGACCAACAAACTCAATAGAGAAACACAATTACCAAGATCGTGAAAAACACTAGAGATTAATAAATTCAATGTATTTTGAGTCTTACAATCCTTGTTAAATATAGACATCTGATTGACTAGTTACCTCTTGAGAGGTTAACATGATCAGAGGGTTTTTGATACATAACAGCTCAAGCAGTGTAAATATCAGGGGGGTTTTATGGCTGATAACGTAAAAAATGAAGACGCAGACTTAGATTTGGATCTCGAAAATTTGTCCGAAGAGTATATGCAGTCTGTACAGGAGCAAATTAAAAAATTTACGGAGAATCCAGAAGTCCTCCAGAAAGCTTTGGCTCCGTTTATGAAGCTCCAAAGTGAATATATGAAGGACCCTGAAAAGCTTGGCAATCTCATGTCTGGTATGGAAGGGACAGGTGAGGATGCATTTAAGACTGAGGTTCAGGAATCGCTGAAAAAGCTGCGCGCGCGTCTTGCAAAAATGGATAGAAGACTTGACGAGATTATGGCGCTCTTGTCTAACAAATAATGCTGAGAGTTTTAGTTCCTCTCTTTAAGTAGGTATGCAGTGTCAGTAAAGGAGTTCGCAGTTTTGTTCTGTGTCTTCCTTTTCTCCTGTGTGCGGGTGTCCCACGCCGTTGATAGTGCTGCGCTGGTGAATTACCTAGCCTCACTCAGGACGTTTTGTGCTACCTTCGTTCAGCATAACCCTGACGGCACACTAAGTGTTGGAAATCTTTTTCTTTCTATTCCCCATAACTTCAGGATTGACTATCATGGGGAAGGTGTCTCTGTGGTGATGAATAAGGGCATGGTAACTTATTATGATGCCGCATTAAAGGAATCCAAGAGCTTCTTTGTCGGTAAATCGGATCCTCTATTATTGGTAATGTCGGATCTTGGAGCTTTACATAAATATGAACAAGCCGTTGCTGGTGGGCTCTTTTATCTTGGAAGATCTTCGAAAAATAGGAGATATGTCCTTGTGCTTAGCCATTCTCCACCTGAAATAAGAGAAATACTTCTTGAGGATGAATCTAAACAAATAACAAGAATGGTTCTTAGTGATGTGTGCTATAACGGTACTCTTGATAGGAGCGTTTTTGATATAACTAGGTAACTTTTTGCCTCAATAGACACACAATTTAAGGCACACACTACCAACAGAAAGAGTCCTTATTCATGCCAAAAAATATGGGACAGTTCTGAGCACTTCAGATACCTAAAAAATGAACATCAATTGTGTGCTTACTCTTTGATATCTTTACGCAGTACACGGACCCTATTCCAACCTAATGTTCATTACTCATTGTCGCTAAAAAAGATTTGACAAAAACAGACTTTCGATAATATTCTCCGCTTTTGATCACTTACCTATTGTTTCCGATGCCACTGAAAATAGGACTATTAGGGGGATCTTTCAATCCACCACATGCTGGACATTTATATATTTCTTTGGAGGCACTAAAACGTCTGAATTTGCACCAAGTTTGGTGGCTCTTTTGTAGGAAAAATCCACTCAAGCAGATTTGTTATATTCCCTGTGACATTAGGGTTGAAATGGCTCGTACATTGATAGGTATTAATAAGAAAATTAAGCTCATTAATAGTGATGACGTATACACCTATAAGACTCTCAGGAAGTTAACTTCTCAATATCCGCATCATGATTTCACATGGATTGCCGGCATGGACAGCATAATGACAATTCATGCATGGGAAAATTGGAAAGAAATTCTTCGAAAAGTCAGATTTGCAATTTTTGACAGAGAAAACTTCCTCCACAAATGCATGAGATCAAGATTTATTTTATGTGTTGATAGAAAACGCGTTTCACCCGTACTAATTAAGAAAAAAAATATTTCGTCAACTTTACTCCGCAGTAAAAACGAATGGTACAAACATGTTTCCGAATCTAATTGAAACAATACGATGAATATATAAGGATTCAATCCTATAATCCAAACCTCAAAATTAGGATTATAGCATCTATAAGCATTTACCCTGGTACACAACCTATCATGATGCTATTTAGAGTCTGCATAGCTGACTAGGTAAGTGTGAAGTATAAATAATTCAAAGAATGATGACACGGCACAATAAAACCATGTCCAATAATGTGAGAATAGACACTGTAATATCAGGTGTTCAATAAACAACTTCAGCACAAAACTATGTACACGGCAAACATAAAATGCTCTGTGAGATACCCACACGTAAGAAGTCGGTGTACCACAATAAAGGATACTATCACCTTAGAAAAAGCCGAACTGAAAAAATGGAAGAAACTCGCATAAACCTCTCCTAGCACCCGGAACCTGAAAGCATCGAAAAGCCTACAAGATCCCTGTAGAATATACATGAAAACCACTTCATCGAAACAAATTGTAGAAGAATGATGCAAAACCTCAGGACATCAATTAAGGGAAGTATTTGGGTTCACAATCCCATACCATATAAAGAACTACTCTTCCTAAGACAAAAATTTGGACTGTCACTAACAGTTGCATCAGTTTTGTACAATCGTGTCGAAGCAGATGATGATATAGCAAATTTCCTTGATCCGAAACTCAAACATACTTTACCGGATCCATTTAGCCTGCTTGGAATGAAAGAAGCAATAGAAAGGATACTGGAAGCAATATCTGAAGATGAGAAAATTGTTATCTATGGTGATTACGACGTTGACGGTGCAACCTCATCCGCGCTTTTGAAAAATTACTTCAGAGAGATAGGTAAAAAGGTTGACGTATATATTCCAGATAGAATTACTGAGGGTTATGGGCCAAACAAAGCTGCATTTACTCAACTGAAAAAAGAAGGATACACACTATGCATTACAGTAGACTGCGGTACCCTAGCTCACACTGAAATAGAAGTGGCAAACACAATTGGCCTGGACGTAATAGTTGTAGACCATCACATAAGTGCAGATGTAATACCTCCAGCCACGGCTGTAATTAATCCAAATAGAATTGACCAGCCTAATGTACCGTATACTGAGCACTTAGCAGCCGTCGGGGTATCGTTCCTGCTCCTTATAGGATTAAATGTTATCCTCAGGACTAAAGGCTTTTTTGATAATAAAAGCGAACCTAACCTTATAAATTATCTAGATCTCGTCGCATTAGGTACAGTCTGCGACGTCGTTAGACTTACCGGAATCAACAGAGCTTTTGTTAAACAAGGACTGAAAGTTATCAATCAAAGAAGAAATTTGGGATTACGGACACTTACTCACGAACTCAAGCTCTTCAATACATTAGATACGTATCACTTAGGCTATATAATAGGACCACACATAAACGCAGGAGGGAGAATATCTCAATCTTCGTTAGGAAGTAGGTTACTATCGACACAAAATCCTGCTGAGGCAGAAGAGATAGCTACAACTCTCTGTGTTTTAAATCTCAAAAGAAAAGAAATTGAAAAGACAGCACTCCAGGAAGTTATTACTCAAGTAGAGAAGACAAACAAGAAGATCATTCTTGCAGCAAGTGCGAATTGGCACCAGGGAATAATAGGAATAGTCGCTTCCAGGATCAAAGAGCGTTACCATCTTCCGACAATTATTCTCAGTATTGACGGAAACATAGCTAAGGCAAGCGCACGATCAATAAAGGGCGCAAACATAGGAGTGGCAGTGATAGCTGCAAAAGAAAGTGGCTTAATAATAGAAGGTGGAGGTCATAAAATGGCAGCTGGCTTCTCATGTGCGGTAGAAAAAATTCCAGCAATAAGAGAGTTTTTTGAAGAGTACTTCAAAGAGGTAGACACACAAGAAAGCATCCGTATTGATAGCGAGCTTTACATCGATACAATTACTAGTGACCTTTGTGAGGACCTGAAAATTTTAGCACCTCACGGTTCGGGCAATCCCGAACCCAAATTTGTGCTAAAGAATGTGAGAATCGTCACTAGCCGGATTATTAGTGAGGATGGACATATCGCCTGCACACTGAGAGATGCAAGGACACACACAAGCATTCGCGGGATTGCGTTTAGAGCAGATCCCGTGCTAAAAGAGGCAATCCTAAATTGTGAAGTTACAAGCCTTCTTGTAAAGATAAAAGCTGACAGTCTTGGATATAGCAGCAAACCCCAGGTGATCATAGAAGATGCGTCGACTTAAATAGCCAAGTACTGCCCTAAACCCAGTGCACTTCTCTGGAAGAAAGAAATTATGAAAATTTGACAGACTGAGCAGTAATACCTGGGTACATATCTACCACATCATTTGGTCGACCTGCATCACACTCCAGTTGAACTTGTGAGAGTGATGTCTACATGGAAATGCTAAGCTTGTATAACATGAGTGTTGCAATAATGTGTTCGGTATTTGGAATGAAGTTATGCATAAATGCTAACACTCACACAGCAGAAACTCTTCAAGTATACATGCAGCAAGTATTACAAAAGGATCGACCGAAAATAAATCACCTTGTCTACTTAAACACTAAACATAAAAAGGACATTCAATATTATGACTTTCTCTCCAACCTTTTGTATAATTTCGCTTTAAGACAGAGAGAACCATGCTCAAACCAAAAGATAGGATCTTTAGCAATATACAAAGAAGAGAAGGCATCACATTAAGTGAGGCGCTCAAACGCGGTGATTGGAAGGACACCAAACAATTTCTTGATAAGGAACCTGAATGGATCATAGAAGAAGTTAAAAAATCCGGCCTAAGAGGAAGAGGAGGTGCGGGTTTCCCTACAGGAATAAAGTGGAGCTTCATGCCAAAGGAGAAAGAGACTGGCAAACCGTCTTATCTAGTGGTCAATGCAGACGAATCGGAGCCGGGCACATGTAAAGATAGGGACATAATACGTTTCGAGCCACACAAACTCATCGAAGGAATAGTATTAGCAAGCCATGCGATGCGTATAGACGTATCGTATATTTACATACGTGGGGAGTTCTATAACGAATCTCTTGTTCTAGAAAGGGTTATACAGGAAGCGATGGATGCACATCTTATTCCTGAGCAACTCAAGATTTTTGTTCATAGAGGTGCTGGAGCCTACATTTGTGGTGAAGAAACAGCCTTGCTAGAATCACTTGAAGGAAAGCGAGGCATGCCAAGAATGAAACCCCCTTTCCCAGCTGGATGTGGATTGTACGGTAAGCCCACCACGATAAATAATGTGGAAAGTATCGCTTCGGTCCCTACAATACTGAAAAGGGGTGGCGATTGGTTTGCAAGTCTCGGCGTCAAAAACAGCTGTGGTACAAAAATATTTTGTATCTCCGGTCACGTAAACAAGCCATGTAATGTCGAAGAGGCATTGGGAGTACCACTAAAACTTTTGATTGATGAGTACGCAGGTGGTGTCATAGGTGGCTGGGACAACCTTCTCGCAGTGATACCGGGAGGATCATCAGTACCAATGATTACTAAGGAAGTTGCAGAAACAGTCACAATGGATTTTGATTCCCTAAGAGCGGCAGGCTCTGCACTTGGAACTGGCGGCATCATCGTAATGAATAAAGAAACTGACATAATACGTGCCATAGAAAGACTTTCACACTTTTATATGCATGAATCATGTGGCCAATGCACACCTTGCCGAGAAGGTACAGGCTGGCTGTGGAGCATAATGAAACAATTAAGTGAAGGTAAGGGAAAAAAATCCGATGTTGATTTCTTATTACAGCTTACCAAACAAATTGAGGGAAACACCATATGTGCATTAGGTGACGCGGCTTCCTGGCCTGTACAAGGTCTTATAAAGAACTTCAGGAGCGAGATAGAAGCGCGTCAAAAGGAATGACATACCTGTTTTGCTCAGGGGCGATAAAGGAGCGGTCACTTGATTCGAGGAGAGCAGCTTAAGAGAGACAGACCTCGATCTCACCGTAACTAGCAATGTCACGAAAAAGAAATAGTGATCCACATAACAAAATCTTTTTGCTAGCTGAATCTCTACCAAGAATATGCCGGAACGCATCTTCAAGAGAAGAACTTTTTCTACATTCCAAGCCTAACTCAAGAATAGGCTGTTCAATTTCTTGAATCGTCTTACTCCGTGGTTCACCCTGCACACACACTACTGAGATGCTTTCGATATTCGGAAGGAGATGAGATACAAATTCTTTTGTATCCTTATCTCTTGTCATACCAAGAATGATATGGACCTGCTCTTTATTCAACCAAGCAGAAATTGTACTAGCTCCAGAAGGGTTATGCGCTCCATCCATGTAAAACTCCCAGCCTTCTGGAAGCATATTAACAAGCTTATTGCTTTTGCCACGTATTAACTGCAATCTAGCTGGCCAATTCGCATTTCTAATACCAACACTGACACTCTCAACACTAATTGCATCGTAAGTGTACCTACTACTCAAGATAGTTGCTGCAGCAATTGCATTACCTGCGTTCCCAATTTGGTGTAAGCCTCTCAAATTAGGAAGTGGATATTCCTCTACATGTGAACCAACACTAAACTGTAACGTTTTCCCAGCACTTACGACTTCCCACTCGTGGCCTTGCCTAAAAACAGGAGCTCTTTTACTCTTTGCAACATCCTGTATAACTTCCATGGCTTCACTATGTTGTTTTGCAATAACACAGGGAACTCCTTCCTTGATAATACCAGCTTTTTCATATGCAATTTGAGCAATAGTTTCACCTAAATAATGAGTGTGATCAAAATCTATTGCCGTGATAATCGTCACTAACGGCTTAGGAAAAACATTTGTTGCATCTAGCCTACCTCCCATTCCCGTCTCAATCAGGCAGCAATCAGCATTACTACGCGAGAAGGCCAAAATCGCGGCAAGGGTTGTCCCTTCAAAAAAAGTTAGCTTTTCACCTTCGGAAGCAATTCTCACATCCTCCAGTACATTATATAGAACTTTATCACTTATTTCCCTGTCACGGAGAACTATACGTTCGTTAAAGTACCTCAGGTGTGGTGAGGTACAAACATCTACTGAATAGCACGAAGCTTGGAGTATTGCTCTAAGAAAAGCTATCGTAGAACCTTTACCATTCGTACCAGCAACATGCACGACCTGTTGCATAGATAAATGAGGATCACCAAGCTTCTTCAAAACACTTACTACCCTGCATAATCCCAAATCAATTTCAGTAGGCCTAGCACCTAAAGGCTTAGGCCAATGTGGCATATACACACTCATCAGCTACGGGAACCAGACAAAAAAGAGCCAGAGGAGTCTAACACAGATACAGTCTTCGTACTATCAATTTATCTTATCTTAATGTATTAACCAATGAGCAAAATACTTTTCTGACATCGGTGTATTTCGCGCAAAGAACATTTAAAGCTCTCTGTGGTGCTTTAAATATCAGGTTACATCCTCCCACATCAAAAAGCTCTCTGTAGTGCTTTCACCAGTACATAAAAGATATCCTTAACACTAAACGTCAACCATGCAAAAACAGCTCGAACTCTCTATAGCAACACAGACTAAAGGACAATTTGTAAAACAGAAAAGAAATATGTTGTTTGGCATGGCAATGTTTTTGCAGTAATACAGACAATCTACCAAACAAATAACAAAATGACCTCATTTGCCTATGCAAAACGAGGAAAAAATCTCATCCAAGACATCATCCAACTTGATCTCACCTGTGATGGATGCAATATGATTAGCTGCAAGTTTAATCTCCTCTGCAGCAAGCTCGATTGGAAGATCCGTATTAAAACGTCGCAGATGGTCTAAAGCGTTCTCCAATGCCAATCGGTGCCGCGCACGTGTAATGATGTGAGCTTCAGTATTTGAGGACGAAACAATATCAAATATTCTGTCAAAAAGAAGCTTTATACCTTCTCTTTCATACACGGATATACATATGTACCCCTTTTCTTGCCAGAATGACAATTGCGTAGGTGCGATGTCAGCCTTCGTCACAACCTTTACTATAGGAATGTCTAGTCTTTTTGCTGCCGTAAATAATTCACTAAATTCTCTATATATGTCCTCACTACACTCACTGCCACCTGGATTGTGCTCTCGTATCGTATCGTGACACACAAAACTACGATCTTTTTCACCATGCCGCTCGTCAAGAATATCTTGCAAGTTGAGATCCATTTTTCCTATATCCGGATAGCTCATATTCTTACTTCCAACACCTGACCTTTCAAAGCGCATTTCGTGAGCCCATCCACTTGAATCCACAGGTTTATCTACACGTCTTTGATCACTTTGCATGTGCTCTTTACTTTCCAGATCCACCAGTTGCATATCAAGATGTCGGGCAATGACTGGGTCTACCACATCTTCGCCTCCTTCCTTTGTCACACGCAACTCGGTGATATCTTGAAGAAAGACAATGACATCCGCTTCTGCCGCCTTTTTGAGCGCTCTAGCTATACCCATTTTTTCTATTGCATCACAGGTCTCCTGGATTCCAGCTGTATCTGATAAGATCAGTGGGTAACCATTGCAATCTAGTCTTACTTCAAGTACATCCCTCGTAGTACCTGGAATATCAGTAACTATTGCAAGATCTCTCTTCGCAAGATAGTTAAAAAGAGTCGACTTACCTACATTTGGCTTCCCGACTATTACAACTGAGAAACCTTCTCTAATTTTTTCCCCGATTTTACCGTCAGCAAGATAATGAGAAATGTCGCATTGTATAGCAACGATCGATTGTTGTATCTCCGCAAGCAGGGTTTCTGGTATTTCTTCATCTGGAAAGTCTATATATGCCTCCAAATACGAAAGCACTTTGATTATTTTACTACGTAGGGAATCATATCCCTCAGCCAACTTCCCCGATAAATGACGAGAAGCTTGCTTTAATTGTTCGCGCGTCTCAGCGTTAATTAGATCTATTATGCCTTCTGCTTTTGTGAGATCCATTCTGTTATTCAGTACTGCTCTCCTTGTAAACTCACCCGGCTCAGCAGGTCTGAACAATGTAGAAAGCTTCTCACTGATATATCGCAGAACTGCTATACTACCATGTGAGTGCACCTCAACAACGTCTTCACCAGTAAAACTCGCAGGGGAAGCAAAATAAATAACCAATACCTCATCTATTAGGAGGTGCTCATCAAAGAGTCTTGTAAAGTACACAAACCTAGGGTGCGGCTGCTTTACTTCTAATCCAAGGATTTCTAGAGCTAGCAGAGCATCTGGACCGGAAATTCTAAAAACAGCCACACCCGACTTTCCAAAGACAGTAGAAAGCGCGTATATCGTTGACATTCTCTAGAATGGGGATACTATACCGAACCTTACAGTCTTCACTCTATCTTTCTTTCCTTCTATCAAAGCCTTTGCGACATCCACTCTTAGGACACCAAACGGACTATTCCATACCAAACCCGCGCCAATGCTACTTCTTAGTGCATGCGAGTCATAAACTTTTTCCGTAGTAACATCCACACCAGTTAAAGTGCCAACCTCATAAAAAAAAGCAGCTTTCAAATCAAGCTCCACAGGCAGCCTCATTGGCATCTGCACTTCTGCAGTACCAAGAATAAAAGAGTTCCCACCTAATGCATCGTCTGTGTCAACATCGCGTGGACCAATGCCAAGATTGTCAAACCCACGCATTTCGTTAAGGAAAAACCTATTAGCAACGTCAACACCCTGCCCAGAATACCCACATATATTGCCTGCACGTACAACGAGGCTCAATACAGCACTCTGATCAAAAACGGAGGCAAAACCACCGACTTTAACATCAGATCGTAAGAACTTAACGTCTCCGCCAATGCCAGCAAGTCTGTTACCGAATCTGATTCCGTAGCCGTACCTAGGAACAAAGTAATTATCCAGTTTATTCAGGAAGAGCGAATAACTAACCACGGAAAGAATTTTAGTTCCGGCGCTTTTCTTGACAGATTCAGGCGCATCAGCATCAACATCGAAAATTCTATCAAAGCTCAATGAATAACCAAGGTGTAAATGCAGATCATCTGTTAAATAGTAACCTAGCGAGCCATCACCCCCAACGGATGAAAATTTATATAATTTATTCGCCTTCTCATTACGGTTCTTAAAAAAGATAGACGCACCTGCTGTGATGAATGTGTCGAAGATTCGTTTTCGCTGAAACTCCATGGAGTAATTGCTTCCTAAGGAAGCTCTTTGCAAATCAACCACTAAACGATCGGATGTGCCAAAAAGGTTATTCTCAACAAAAGAAAAGTTTCCGAAAAACCCAACATCCGATCCATAGCCACCGCTCAGATTCAGCGTCCCAGTAGGGCGCTCTTTTACTCTTACCTCAAGTATGAGATTTTGATCATCAATTTTGTGTTCCTCTATGTGAACCTCATCGAAAAAACCTAAATTCAGTATTCGTCTGCGTGAATCCGCAACTTTACTAGGTTGGTACAAGTCATTCTCACTCACAAGCATCTCACGTCTGATGACTGTATCGTTGGTCCTTGTGTTACCACTTATGTTAATCTTCCGAATTCTATATTTCTTCGTGCTAACAATATGATATGTAAGATCCACCCTACCATTTGCATCAGGCTGATACTCAGGAACAACATTGACAAACATATATCCCCTTTTATTCAGCACACTTAGCAGCATCAAGGCATTTTCCCTTACAGCACCTATATTGAAAACAGTACCTTCCCTTATCCTAACCTTTTCTTTTAGATCACCTACCTTTATCTCGCCTTTCTCTGAAACAATACTTACCCTGCCGAAGCTGTACCTAGCGCCTTCTTTTAGCTTGAAAACCAGGACAACACCATCTTCATTTTCTATCTCCTCGAGACTCTCTAATGAATAATCGAAATACCCCTTTCCTTGATAAAAATCGGACAATAAATCCTTGTCAAATTCTAATTTCTCCCTTGAGTAGTAGTGCGCCGTACTAAAAAGTCTGAGTACGCTATTTTCTCTACTCCTGATAACATGCTTGAGAACTCTATCGGAATACCTTTTATTGCCCTCAAATTGTATTGCTCGAATCACAGTAGGCTTGGCTTCCTTTATCGTTACCTCCACATCCACATTATTTTCATCTATTGGAACAATTTTGTAGCTGATAGCTGTTTTCGCAACAACAGAGTCTCTATAGTAGCCTTTCAGAGCAGTTACACTGTTCTCAAATTCGTGAACATCAAAAACCGCATCTTTTTTGTACACAAGAATCTTATCAATCGATGCCCTACTAAGAAGCTTATTCCCTTTAACTACAACATTACGGAGTATTTGATTCTCACGCAGTCTTACCTCCAGGATGCCAGCTGTCAGATCCAGCTCTACACTGCTAAATAGACGTGAATCTGTGAGCCTTTTAAAAACTGCATTTAACTCATCAGAAGCTATATCCTGCCCTACCTCAATATGCAGCAATCCACGGACGGTCGCCTCGGTGACTCTTTTATTACCAGAAATTCTAATTTCAACTACTTCATCCGCAAAGCAAAACCCTGACAAAAAAAGAAGTAAAACCAAAAAAAGTTTTTTTCGCATCAACTACCTGAGAATAAAACGAATATCGTTAAAAACGGCAAAAACAAGGATAGCTATCAATAACAACATCCCTGCTCTTCCTGCCCATTGCTGAAAGCCAATCGCTACTCTACCACCCTTAATCCACTCAATCAAATAGAAAAGCAGATGCCCACCATCAAGCATCGGTATAGGAAAAAGATTAAACAAACCAAGATTGATCGACAACATTGCCATGAACCACAAAAACATAGTGAACCCCATTCGCATTGACTGTCCAGAGTATTTAGCAATTTTTATTGGACCGCCTATGGCATCAGTTTTGGCCCTCCCAGTAATTGTCTGCCCGAGGAGCTTTAACGTTGAATAAACAACATTACCAATCTCAATCAAAGAAAACCGCATTGCATCCAGGACACCAATCTCTCTACGCTGAATCTTTGACGCCTCTATTCCGAGCTTTGGTACCTCTTCATGATTACCGAATATATCTTGTCCAATCTCAATCTTTGGAGTTACAGACATGGATATTTCATAACCATCCCTTAACACAGTAAAAGACACCGCACTATTGCGATTCAGGTAAATGAATTTTTTAATTTCATCGAAACTCACGATAGGCTTATTATTCATTGTTAAGATCCTGTCTCCAACCCTGAATCCTGCATTTGCCGCCGGACTATCGATAATCACAGATGCTACTACTGGCTCAACAGTGACCTTTCCAAAATAACCATATAGGAAAGACAGAACCAAAAACGCAAAAACAAAATTAGCAAGAGGACCACCAAAAATAACAAGGGCTTTCTGATAGAGAGGTTTACAATTCAGAGTCTGAGCTTTCATGCAATCATCCATCATACGGATTTTCTCAAAATCCGCAGCGCTACTCTCATCTAAGTCTCCGAACATTTTCACGTACCCACCAGCTGGAATCATAGAGAGCTTCCATCTGGTTCCCGACTTGTCATTGAAGCCGAATAACTCTTTCCCAAATCCAATCGAAAACTCTTCTACTTTCACCCCAAACATTTTGGCAAAAATATAATGCCCAAACTCATGTGCGAAGACAATCACAGAAACCACTAGCACAAAAGAAGCGAGATATAAAAGTAAGCCACCCATTAAACCTTAAAATTAAACTCAGGACCAACTAAACCTTACACCGAAGTGTCATTCTATGTATAGGGCAGAAATGATAATTCTCTAACACTAAATAGACAACACATGACGACTTCCCTACCAAAAGTCTGAGATCAGCACTACTCACTGCAAAATACCATAAGAAATATCGAGAAACTGCTGATACGCAAACAAAATAAACATTCCCAATTACAGGGAAATATGTGCAATCCTAACCCACCATTTATGATGGCACACTAATTCTGAGTGGGCAGCTCTTAGATTTTCCACAGTGTCGAACATGCCCATACACGTAGGACCACTCCCACATAATTTGGCAACCTTATTGCCTTTGCAACTCTTAATGTTTTTCAGTACATCACTTATCACTGGAGCAATTTCGATAGCAGCATCAGTTAAGTCATTCGGAAGAGAGAGCATATCTTCAAATGTCCGATGAACCTTAGTAAGATAAGACTCGGCTGAAAAAATAGTTCCCCTTTCACGAAAATTTTTATAGACTTCAGCAGAACTAACCGGAAAGTTTGGACAAACCAAGAGTATTGGACAGACAAGCCTCGACTCTGGTAATGCAACGACTTTTTCACCCATTCCTGTCACGTAGCACGCGCGCCTATGAAGACAAGCTAACGTATCAAAACCGATAGACAAAGCCATTTGATTAAGTAGGGCTGTTGAGATATTGTACAGTTCTCCAAAATATCTTAGCAGCGCAGCTGCATCTGCTGAACCACCACCTATACCAGCAGCGACAGGAAGATTCTTTGCTACAGTAACGTCGAAATGGCACCTTGCATAATCCTTGAAAAAACTGAGAACACGACTCACTGAGTTATCAGAATCTATTGCTTGGGATGCACCAATGAATTTGACTGAATCCTCGGTAGCAGACGTAGGAACAAGTCTTATCTCATCGTACAGATCATCCGTGAAACAGAAAACACTATCAAGCAGGTGAAACCCGGACTCATTTCTTCCCGTAACGAGCAAAAAAAGATTAATCTTCGCCGGCGCTCTGAGGGTCAACATAGTAACCCAAAGATAACAAGAGAGGGATCACACGTCTATATTGCTTGCATTGAGCGCATTATTAACAATAAAGTCCCTACGCGGACCAACAGCATCACCCATCAACATGGAACACATCTGATCAGCTACGGCCGCCTCTTCTATAGTCACTTTAAAAATTGTTCTGTTAGAGGGATCAAGGGTGGTGGACCATAACTGTTCCGGATTCATTTCCCCCAAACCTTTAAATCTTTGTAAGACCATACCAGCTCTGGCTGCTGAATCTGCATCCTTAACAAAGGTAAGAATAGAGTAGTAATCTTTATTATTGAACCTTGCAAAACCAGGATAAAAAATCTCACTAATAGCCTCACGGATTTTAGCCATCTTCTCGAGATCTTCAGGCACAAAAAGTGGAGAGTATTCATATCGGTTTCTCAACCCCTGGAAAGTGCGCTCAAAAAACAATGCACCATCCTCGCGAACAACAGTCCATGTACCAAAAGATGCAAGAGCAACTCTTTCAGCGAGAAGCTTAGGGTCAGCCGCTTCGCCGCACAGAAAAACCACCTCCAAAATTTCTAATGGTATCCTATAGTCGAACTTTTCAAGAATTCTAGAAAGAACCAAACATTGCTGTACAATGCGTTTCAGCGCTTGACCGGTATACACATCACCATTCGCACCTATTAACTCTTTACCTTTTACAATACGCTCCAGGAGGTATTCCTCAAGAGCTATATCATCACGGAGATAAACATCTGTGCCCTTTCTCATCACTTTATACAGTGGCGTTTGAGCAATGTACAAATATCCACGCTCAACGATTGGTCGCGCATAACGGAAAAAAAACGTCAGCAAAAGCGTCCTAATATGTAGTCCATCAACATCAGCATCCGTCATGATGATGACCTTGTGGTACCTGATTTTATCAATGTTAAACTCCTCCTCTCCTATGCTAGTACCCAAAGCAGCAATCAAATTTCCTATCTCTGCCGAACCTATAACCTTATGGAATCTCGTTTTCTCAACATTAAGAATCTTTCCTCTTAATGGTAAAACAGCTTGAGTTTTTCTATCTCTACCTTGTTTCGCCGAGCCTCCTGCTGAATCACCCTCAACAATTAACAATTCTGAGAGCTCAGGAGATTTTTCTTGACAATCGGCCAGCTTTCCTGGAAGTGTTGTTATTTCCAGCCCGCCCTTTCTACGTGTGAGTTCTCGTGCTTTTTTTGCTGCCTCTCTCGCTAAAGCAGACTCGACTACCTTCTTTGCAATCACCCTTGCAGCACTGGGATTCTCTTCAAGCCAACTCGCCAGCGAATCACCAACTATTTTTTCTATTACAGGCTTGACCTCAGAACTGATGAGTTTCTCCTTAGTTTGAGAGGAAAATTTTGGGTCCGGAAGTTTAATAGAGAGAATTGCAGTCAGACCCTCTCTTACATCCTCACCGGACACAAGAACTTTTTCCTTCTTAAGCAGATTCTCCTTGACAATGTAGTTGTGCATAACTCTCGTCATCGCGCTCCTAAGCGCAGCAAGGTGCGTACCACCGTCTCTTTGCTTTATGTTATTTGTGAAGCAAAGTACATTCTCGTAATAAGAATCATTCCACTGTATTGCTATATCCATCACAATGGAATCAACTCCTCCCGTGATTCTGATTGGACTCGTGTGAATGGGTTGCTTGCTTCGGTCCAGATAAGTAACAAATTCTTCGGTACCACCAGAAGAGAAAAAAATTACCTTCCCTGCACTACCACCACTCTTTCTCAGATCAAGCAGAGAAACTTCTAATCCAGGGTTCAAAAACGACAACTCTCTAAATCTATTCTCAAGAGTAGTAAAACTCACCTCTATCGTGTTTTTAAACGTACTCCTCGATGGAAGAAAATGAACTAATGTACCAGTTTTATCACCACACTCCCCAATAACAGACAAAGAGTGCACTGTTTCACCGTTCTTAAATTCCGCGAAGTGAATTTTACCATCTCTGTAAATCGTCAGCTTCAACCAATCAGAAAGGGCATTTACTACCGACACACCAACACCGTGCAGACCACCAGATACCTTATAACTGCTCTGATCGAATTTCCCACCAGCGTGCAATTGCGTCATAATTACCTCTGCTGCGGACACGCCTTCTCCATGCATATCTGTAGGCATGCCACGTCCGTTGTCCTTAACAGAGATCGACCCATCAACATCAATGACAACCTCTATCGCAGTGCAATAACCAGCAAGGGATTCATCTACGGAATTATCAACAACTTCATACACCATCTGATGCAACCCTGACCCATCGTCCGTGTCTCCGATATACATCCCGGGCCTTTTCCGAACGGCCTCAAGACCTTTTAATACCTTTATCGAATCTGCTGTATAATCCGTGTTACTCAATGTGATCGTAAATAGTGCAAAAGCCGTAGGAATTGTATCAGAAAGAACGTTACAGTGAAACATCAGGCTATAGGAAATCCATACAGCAACCCACAAACTAGGTAAAATATTATTTTTACTCTATAGAAAATATAAATTTAAAAATAGCTCAGACATCTTTTTCTGACTTTACTAGCTGCAAGCAAAAGTTTTTTGCTCCGCGGTGTTTTTGTTACAACCCAAAACAAAGTGATAGTCTGTAAATACAAAATCGTTTGGCAATCGTGAATAGCTTGGGGCAACTCTCTTGCAGGAACAAAATCTCCTTTTAGCAAGAAAATAACCACTAAGAAGCCATTGCAGGGTCTTTCGTTCTACTACGACCAGTGATACAAGTTACCTGTTAGACATGATAAAAATCCCTTATGAGTACTTTGGAAGTAGATGATCTAGCTCCTTCTTTTTGTCTTCCTTCAAGTATGGGTGGAATGGTAAGTCTACAAGATTTTCTAGGGAAGGCTAGTTTTGTGATCTATTTTTACCCGAAGAATGACACTCCTGGCTGCACTCAGGAAGCAAAAGATTTTAAAGAACGCATTGAGGAGTTTAAAGAGCTCAATGTTGTTGTTTTTGGTATATCAAAAGATAGTCTCAGGGCACATAAGAATTTCTCTACAAGGTACGACCTACCTTTTCATTTATTGTCCGACGAATCAGCAGAGACCATACAGAAGTATGGGGCTTGGGTGGAGAAATCAATGTTTGGGAAAAAGTATTACGGCATAGAACGCAGTACCTTTGTTGTAGATCTGAATGGAAAGATTAGAAAATTGTGGAGAAAAGTACAGGTACCAGGACACGTTAAGGAGGTGCTGGACTTTTGCGGAAGTGACGAGTTTAGGCATGCATCTTGAATTTCCCCGGTTATTCGCCTGAAGAACAAGCTAGACTTGTTCTTAGCCTTATAGTGATGGGCAGATTTCATGAGGGTAAGTATTTTCTTTGTCCCATGTAATTAATATATTTAGTTTTGTTTAAATTACAGCCTGAAGCTTGCTCGCTGGGATTACATTATAGATGTTTTACACTCACCTACTCGCAGTAGGATTATACTTTCTCTGTATTTTTTTCTTTGGGTTCGTTCGTAAGAGAGTTAGTGCATCATTCAAAGAGTATATTCTTGCAAATAGGTCGGTCCATGAAATAATCACAGGGATAAGTCATGTTTCTTCTGAAATCAGCGTAGGAACCTTCACTGTAGTTGCAAGCATGATTTACACAATTGGGCTCTCGCGACTCTGGGTTGATCTGGGATTCTTTGTGTTTAGCATACTTTCTTGGCGAATCTTGGCTGGACGCTTAAGAGTGCAGAGTGAAGAAAGCAAGGATGCACTTACTATTCCACAATATCTCGCAAATAAATTCGACAGCAAAGCAGTTGGAGTTCTTGCATCACTGATTATCACTCTTTTCACCGTGACATATATTGGTGCAAATATACTTGGTCTTACAAAAGTTCTTTCGAAAGTGGTGAGCCTTGAGTCCAACTTGGTAGCGTTAGCGGTGCTTATCGTTACACTGTTCTATACTACCATAGGCGGTTTTAGATCTGCTTCGCACGTGAACGTTCTTCAGGGAGCAATAATGGTTTTAGCAACTTGCATATTACCTTTTTCACTGCTGGCAAAGTTCGGCCTAGAACCACTAACCACTTTCTTGAAACAGAGTGGCTCAAATGAAATTAGTCATTCTGACATTACACAAGCAATATTGTACTTCAGCTTTGCTTCAGTAATGTTTGGGACACCACATACAATTGGGAAATTCCTAGCTATAAAATCTCCGGACAAATTGAGCATAGCTCGGAATACAAGCATTATTATAAACATCATAATCTACCTTGGAATCACAATATCTGCAGTGTACGGAAGAAAACTACTCCCATCTATTAGAGATACAGAAATGTTACTTTTGAACCTAAGCGAAGTGTTTACCAGTCCACTTTATAGTAGCATGATAATAATCGCGATTTTAGCCGCCGTAATGAGTACGATAGATGCTCAACTGATATCAAGTGCAAGCTGTATAGCTAACGATATCTATAGACACATTACACGAAACAGAAGTGATACACATCTCATTCTCGCCACAAAACTTATGACAATCCTTGTAGGCGCATTAGCACTTTTGATCTCGTTAATTTTCAACCAATCCGTTGGAAAATTAGCAATCTTCTCTTTGACAGGATTGGGTGCTTCAATAGGACCGGTTATGTTGTTCACTTTGTACACAAAAACTAGAAACAAAATGCCAGCAATTCTTGGCTTGACTTCTGGAACAACGGCAACAATACTTTTGACAATCTTTAATACCTCTGACATTCACTACAACATGTTACCGGCACTATGTATCGCGGCTGCTACAATACTAGCTTCGTCCTGTGTAACTGGGCGCCCGGCAAAATGTGTTGGGTCTAGTAATTAGAGCTATTATATCTAGCCTGAATTGATTGCCTATGGGAAATTTAATCTCGTTTTTTTTGATCGCTATCCTTTTTTTTACTTCCTCTGGTTGTTATGGTGCCTCACCAACCAAAAAGGAAGTAATAGAATTTCTCAAACTACAAAACAAAGATCGCAACATTGTGTTGGATTTTAAGGAACGCTTTGGTGATAGACTGACAAATGTTGATTTCTCTGGACTAGACCTCGGCAAAGTAACGTTCGATGGAATGGTAATAGAGAATTCTTCTTTCGATCGTGCAATTTTCACTAGTCTTACGATCAAAAACAGCGTCATAAATAACTCTACCTTTTACAATACAATTATCTACAAAGGACATGTCATAAGTAGTCAGATGGATGATGTGTATATCGTTGAGTCTGATTTAAACAACACACAAATAGAAAAATCTGAGCTAAAAAATGTCAAAATCCTAAAGACACACGCTCCCTCCCTTGTACTAAATGATAACAAGCTAAGCAACATCCTGATCAGAAACTCCGATATTTTGGAGGCCAAGTTTGAGAGTACTCTTCTTGCTGAAAGTGAAATTTCTGAAACTAACCTCTCCAACATAAAAATAGAAGATTCGAAAATTACCGATTCCCAACTAACAATCTCAAAACTTGTAAATGCAGAGATCTCTAGAAGTACACTTGTAGACAGCTCTTTGCACGGAATAGAGTTATCAGGTTCTCGCATACACGATACTGAGGTGTTTTCGTCAGAGATAACTAACTCCGACCTGCACCAAAGCAGACTATACAACTGCTATCTGGAAAAGGTAAGCATGCTAAACACAGATCTCAGCTATGCATCGGTTGAAGGTACTTCATTCATCAAAACCGACTTCTCCTCAGCATTTCTAGAGGGATTACACATAGGAAACACAACTTTTTCAGAATGCTGCTTGTGTAACTTTAGCTCACAGAACATTACGATCGATTCATCAGCAATAACACGGTCGTCCATAAGCAACGTAAAATTGTATGACAGCGAAATTGCAGATGCCTCGCTGAAAGATTGTATTATTACAAATCTTATTATCTCTAACTCAGGACTTCTTGATACCGTACTTTTGGACGTCAATGGCAAGAGCATTGCAATTAAGCATACGCAAATAGATTCCCCACTTCTCCAAGGGGATCTTTCAGATATAACAATAGAGAACTCGCGGATCGTAAAGGCTTCTTTAAGAAATCTCAAATTACAACTGCTACAGCTGCTGCATTCCCATATAAGTGAAACACAGGTCTTAGGTGTAACAATATACAAAAGTCACTTCTTTACTAATACCTTTATAGACAACTCGGTAAACAATTTAACGATCGTTAAATCGAGTTTTTCTGGAAACGATTTTTCTGGAACAAATATGGAAAATACGCTATTTACAAAGACGCTTTTCACGGAAAAGTTTACAGAAGACACTTCTTCTCAACTTGATAAAATGGGAGCGGTTGTCGGATTGTCGAATTTTGAAAAACTCATTGCAAGTGGAACGTACGATTTTGCAGATGTAAACTACTCAAATATCGACTTCAGTAAAATTGCCCTAGGAAAAGTAAATTTTAGAGGTGCGACGTTAAGAGGAAACATTTTTAGCAAAAATAAACTACACAATGCAGATCTCACAGAAGCTGATCTAGAAGGAAGCACCTTCAATAGGTAAAAGTGAGTACGAGATACAATTTAAAGGAAGATTTCGCATGCGAAAGGGAATTCTGTTTATTATCTCCTCTCCTTCCGGTGGAGGGAAAACAACAGTAGCGGATTTCTTAGTCAGTCAAGATCCGTTCATTAAGCGGTCTGTTTCATTTACCACCAGACAACCACGGGGAAAAGAAAGGGATGGTACAGACTATTATTTTGTAAATGAGGATGACTTTCATCGATT
Organism: Neorickettsia findlayensis; assembly: GCF_009856525.1. NCBI lineage: Bacteria > Pseudomonadati > Pseudomonadota > Alphaproteobacteria > Rickettsiales > Anaplasmataceae > Neorickettsia > Neorickettsia findlayensis. Next base: position 650,481 of record NZ_CP047224.1, read on the forward strand.
ACTACAAGAAGGAGAAATGCTTGAACATGCAACAGTTTTGCAGAATCAATACGGCACCTCACGTAGATATATAGAGAAAACTCTGGCACTTGGTACAGATGTGATTTGTTGTATAGACTGGCAGGGAGCTGACCAAATTCGCAAGAAGACTAATTGTGTTTCCATATTTCTTCTGCCGCCCAGTTTAGAAAAACTAAAGATGCGTCTAACCAACAGAGCCACAGACACAGCTGATGTTATTGAATACAGACTAAGAGCGGCACTTAAGGAAATCCAACATTTCTCAGAATACGACTACGTACTAACCAACGATAACCTGACAGAAACAAAGCAAAAGGCACTATCAATCATCATTGCAGAAAGAGAAAAACTTGCACAAAACCGCCAGGCAGTAGAATGCTTCGTGACATCACTACTCAAACAAACTATATGATACACGCCATGTAAAGTGGCACTCATTGTGAAGGAGCGAACTCGCACTTTCTAGCTGGCTATCTATAGCAAATTGCTCCCGCTCGTCTATTTTCCTCTTCCCTTGTGCATACCGTGAGAAATCAGGGATTGTGCCTTTACTTTCAGTTGCCATATACCCATCTTGGAAAAGTTAGATCCCATAAGGTTCTTTAAGGTCGTGATATATAGCATGTTCCTTTTTATTACCATACTGGTCCACTTACCTTGAGGTTTTGCTATTCCAACAATCTTGGGATCTGAACCAAAATGCCTATTAAATTCCTCTAAGTCTATGCTTCTGTAGTATTGATCTTTTATCCTCCGCTGCTTCTCCTTGTGGTATTCTTCGTGCTCATCGTCTTCAACCGTATAAGAAAACTCCTCTTCACGATTAGCACCAAGAAAAAAAAATAATCCCAGTACACACAAGGTTACCAACAAGACTAAGCCAGAAACTATATAAAGCATCACACCCCCTTATGGTAGATTACGCGCAGGACCAAATCACAAACTACACAAAGCATTATGCTCCCTTGTAGAACCCAAGTTCACTATAATTGATCTCTCCTAAGAAAAGAAACTTGACAAATTCTCTAGATTGATTAATCCCTTCATTTTCCAAAATAGTGATGCTGTACCAGATCTCCGGATACAATTCTTGTGGCACCTCAAACAACCTATTAAGGCCAGCACTCTCGTGTTGGATAGCAATACTTCCCGGAAGAATAACAAAGGCACCACTCTCAATAGCCGCACGACCCAAATTCTCGAAATCTTTCACTTTTACTAATCTGCCTGCGCATAATTTTAACACAACATCATTGATTATGTTTCCCATCACATTGTCAGGGGATGGTACAATAAAGGCGGAATGCTTTTGTGCAATTTTTAAGACTGTATTCAGACTATCATGTTTGCCTATTAATTCTCTTATTGGACTACTTTCTGCAATACAAACGTATAACTTATCGGATGCGAACGGTACGCCGCTCAGCTCCGGCTTTTGCCCTAAGTGAACAACTGAAACGACAGCATGATGCCCCTTTTCTGGATCTGCGGACAAGAGGTCTGAGTTCTTAAAATCAGCAGTAATGATCATTAACCTTTTCTGAGCATAATCTTTAATGATTTTCCGAAAAGGAATACTTAGACTGCTATCAACTGCTATGTGTAAATCCGATATTGCAAACGAATTGATGGGTACACACAAAACTAGAGCACAAAAACTGAGAGCGAGTATACGAAACATATGAAAGGAATAGCGATATAATGTCACTTTTTGCCAGCACAGCACATTCCCCTTTGCAAGAAATTGTTCTTGTGCGAGAATTGGAACCCTGGGGATCGTATAGGTACTGTACCTGCATACAAAATTAGAAAAATACCTGTAGAATTTTATTAACCACGCAGCAAGAGCCATTATAGTACTCAACTGGAGAATATTGAAAGAAGATGAATTCTGAAAAAGTAAAAGTAAATGTGGAGGAATTTTTAAAAAGCACAGCTGGTCCCTTCGGTGTCTCTGTCTCTCTGGAGCCAAAGGGATTTTTCTATGATCCGGGGTATGCAAAAACTGCTCCATGCAAATCTAGCATTACTTTTATAGATGGTGAAAAAGGGATACTTCTGCATAGGGGCTACTCAATAGAGGAATTAGCACGAACTTCTAACTTCTTGCAGGTCGGCTATCTTCTCATAAACGGTAAACTCCCAGATTCAATTGCTACACAAGAGTTTGAAGAGGAAATAAAGCACGTACCACAACTTCCTGAGTGCGTCCTGAAAAATATCCGTTCTTTCCCAACAAGTGTACACCCGATGGCAGTTTTAATATCTGCATTTGCTTCGCTCGCCTCAGTACACGGAGAAACTGACTTTCATGAGAAGAAGCTACTTCTAGTCGCCTATACACCGTGGCTCGTAGCATATATATACCGACATATCAATTCGCAGGAGTTCATCGAACCTGATACTAGACTTCCTTATGCTGAAAACTTCCTATACATGATGTTTGGGGAGAAAAAGCCCGAAGATGCGGAGATCTTGGACAAAATCTTTATCCTACACGCAGATCATGGTCAAACCGCTTCTACCTCTGTTGCACGGATGGTTGTATCCTCAGGAGCAAGCCCAATTGCCGCCTGCTCTGCTGCTGCAGGTAGTCTATGGGGACCATTGCACGGTGGTGCAAATGAGCGGGTCCTAGAAATGTTGAGAGGTATCATTGAAAACGGCGGGAACGTAGAGAACTTTATTGAGCGCGTTAAAAAGAAAGAAGAGAGACTTATGGGGTTCGGGCATAGGGTGTATAAAAACTACGACCCTCGCGCAGCCATATTAAAACAAAAAGCTCATAGTGTGCTAAAAGCCGATTCACCTGTCCTCAATATTGCAGGTAGACTTGAAACGATCGCAGCAAGCGAGGAATACTTTCTGAGTCGTAAACTATATCCTAATGTAGACTTCTATTCAGGAATAGTACTGGACGCATTAGGAATACCATCACGCATGTTCACAGCGATTTTCGCACTTGCTAGAACGGTAGGTTGGGTTGCACAAATCGCAGAATTCTTAAGTGACAGTGAACAAAAACTTTGCAGACCTAGACAAATCTACGTAGGCGAACCAAAGAGAAGTATACACGATTAATCAGTTTTGAGATGGTTCTCCACATGTACGGAGAACCGTACAAATACTCATGAAGAGCACTACCCTTTGGTATCGTGGAGTCACACTCTGTGATTCGCTAAACCTAAACTAGTTTCTCTGCACCAGGCGAGTGTATTCAATAAGGATAGTATTACTACTCACCTGGATATTTGACAACGCGTATATTTTCCCTCAATTTCAGAGAGAGCTCCTTCAATGCTTCTGCGATCTTCTTCGAATATATGAATTTGATCAATTGTCCACGTAAGTGATCAGGGTCCAGTGTAAGATCAAGGATAATACGCTCATCCCTTTTTACTTCTATATCTTGCTCCATAAGAAACAAATCCTTGCGATCCTTTGCTTTCAACTCAGAAAGTTTTCCAGAATAAAGAGTCTGATACATACCTACAACATCTGACTTAGGGGAAACTAAGCCTTTATACTCAACTGAAAGAATAAAATCATTTTCTTTATCAAGAACCTGAAAACGACTCCCATCCACTTCCTCAGAGACCTTGCCCACAGCAAGATGAGAAACCGCGTCTCTAATATTAGGTTGCAATACATCAAGTCCTAACCACCCAAGCTCCTCCGTAGATCCATTACTGTTAATCTTCTTCAGTTTGAAAGTATTCTTTTTCTTGACCAACTCACGTTTCATTACGTCAAAATCCCTATCATCGATGCGAACTCTAGGCCTGATGATAAGGTCAACAACTTCAGAGAGAAAGACCTGCTTTTTCAGATATTCTTCAAGCAATGACGTGTGCGCTGTACGATTGATTCCTAACGCTTGAAGATGTTTAAGTGCTGCATCATACTTTTGATTAGAAAACGGAAGTCCAACGTGTCTTGCATACTGGTAATACACTTCCAAGTCTATCATCTGCTCTAAGGCCACAGAATAAGAGAGATCAGACTTTTCTCCAAGCATTACAAGAAGGTTTTGATAGTTGTGCACATCTTGATTCGAGATGATCACACCTCCAACCATAGCAGCAGCTTTGATTTCAATGGAGTAAGACAGCAAAGGAAACAAAGAAAAAAGAAAAACAACGCAAACAACCCTAAACATCACAAAAAAACCTCCTCCAAACGAAGTACCTCATTGTACTTAGCAACTCTCTCTGAGCGACTTAAAGAACCAGCCTTGAGAAATGCACCACCGCAAGCAACAGCCAGATGTGCTATCGAAACATCCTCGGTCTCCCCGGAACGGTGTGATATGACCACTTTATATCCGGCTTTCCTAGCCAATTTTATGCCCTCAATCGTCTCTGTAACGGTACCAACTTGGTTAATTTTCACAAGCACCGCATTAGCAACACCAGTTCTTATTCCCCTTTCTATCATCTTAGGGTTAGTAACAAAAATATCATCGCCAACTATGTAGATTTTATCAGAGAGTTTTTTTGTAATTAGCTGCCAAGAATCCCAATCACTCTCTTGTAGGGGATCCTCGATGGAAATAATATTGTACCTTTCTATGATCGCAGTGTAGAAATCGATCATCTCGTTAACATTCAACAATTTTCCATCGATACTGTATTTTCCATCTTTGTAAAAAGTTGAAGAAGCCGCATCAAGAGCTATTTTAATGCATTCTCCATCATCACCAATGGCCTCAGAGAGAAGTCCAAGTGTCTCTTCAGTGGAAGAAAGATCAGGCGCGAAACCACCTTCATCACCAACATTGGTACTCTTCCCATACTGTTTTAGAAGCACCTTCAAACGGTGAAAGACTTCCGCTGCCTTTTCCATACTTTCTCTAAAAGAGTGACAACCAACTGGACAAATCATGAATTCCTGGATTGCCAACATATTATCGGCATGTAAACCGCCATTTATAACATTCAACATTGGAACAGGAGGAACATACACAAAATCCTCAGTCTCACTGGTGAGTAAGTTATGAAAAACAGTACATAAAGGAACACTCCTAACACTTGCATTTGCCTTCGCAACTGCAAGAGAAACGGCTGTAATTGTATTAGCCCCAAGCACAGACTTATTTCTTGTGCCGTCTAATTGAATCAACAGAGAATCTATCTCAGTTTGGGCAGCAACACTCTTCCCTATAAGGGCCGGAGCGATAATTTTGTGGACATTTTCTATAGCACGCAAGACACCCCTTCCAGATAAGCGCTCCTTGTCATCATCAAGCAACTCACAGGCTTCGAGGACACCCTTTGACGCTCCAGAAGGCGCTATTGCACACCCTACTTTGCCACAACTCGTTGTAACCTCAACCTCGATTGTGGGCCACCCTCTACTATTGAAAATCTCACGGGCCTTTATTTTTTGTATGCGGTGCATAAACTAATGGGATGCAGGTGTGCTTGTTTGTTCTTAGTACTTCTGTTAAACATTCATTCTAGCAATTCGTGGGAAGGATATGAAGTGTTATAGCCGTGTTAAACAACCAGAAAATTTTCCCCTAGAAGCAAACGTAATTGTTGAGATTCCGGCCGGAAGCCATGGTGTAAAGTACGAGATCAATGAGGATGGACTTATTTGCGTCGATCGATTTATTCCTGTAAGCATGAATTATCCATGCAATTATGCTTTCATCCCGAATACTCTCGGGGGAGACGGTGATCCCCTTGATGCGTTGGTAGTCACCAGATCTCCCTTGATGCCAGGATCATTAATCCGTGTCAAGGTAATAGGGGCATTCGTAATGCGCGACGAAAAAGGAGAGGACGAAAAATTGCTCACTGTGCCAACATCCCAAATCGATCCATACTATATCAACTTTAATGAACCGGGAGATTTTCCCAATATTTTCCTTGATCAGATCGAGCATTTCTTCCGGCATTATAAAGATCTTGAGAAGGATAAATTTGTCGAAGTCGTGGGTTGGATTAATGCTGAGGCTACACATAAAGCTATAAGTAAGTCATGTAAGACCTAGACGTACATCAGTTGCAAAGACACCTGCTCTGTATCCAATATCATTACCCAAAACTGTGGGTCCTAGTTTTTGTCACAGAAAATGGAAGGTACTAGGACGCCTGTGAAAGTTGGCAATCTTCTTGTCGTGTTTCTACACTGAGAACACACAAATGCTTTGGTTAAGTGTGCCATCCAGTCTCACTCTTCAATATTACCGGCTTTAACGATGCACCAGTGAAACTAGTAGGCAATTATTTCCACATTGCTTCCCCGGAAAGAAAACTGCAACACACAGCCATAGGATTTAAAAACGCACTATCTGACTCGCCCTAAGAGATCGCAAAAAAGGTACATAACTAGGGTTGTCCTTTTCATTTCTTTCGAGATAGGACATCAACTCACCCAGGTTCCTTGCATAGCTCTCCTCTGAAACTGTCCCCTGGTGCCTGAGTACAGTTAAATAGAGCAAGTAGGTATTCAAAACATCTATCTCGCAATAATGTCTAATTTCTGTGATTCTCCCTGCATCATACATGGGTGTAACCTGTGCACCATCGATACCAAGTTTTCCGGGCAATCCAAGCGCTGCACAGACTTCGCTCATCTTGACTCTTGCTGAAACTCCATACTCAGACAGCAAATCAATCAGGTCGGTGTGCCAATTCACGCTGTACCTGTTATTGTAACTGTTCCATTTATCACCGGAATGATAAAAATTGCGCGCAACTACACCGTAGCGCATCGCACGATATTTTAAGACAGGAAGATCGAAAGTCCTACCGTTAAAAGAAACAAGCCTAGGTAGTGACTTACATACATGATCAAAAAAGAACTGTACTAGTTCTTTTTCGCTGTAGCACTGAATATCTCCAGAAGCAATTTTTCTTAGCTGAAAGAACTCACAATCATTTTTACAAGTAAGGGTCGCCTTAAGTAGCGATATTACGATAACCTTGTGAAAGGGCTGCCTGAGAAATGGATTCTTACCATCCGTAATATCTAAATGATAATCCTCCATAGCCTTTCTCATCGCGACAACATCTTTACCTTTAAAACCGGTAAGTGCCTCACACAGAGCAGTATCAGGAACGGTTTCTATATCGAAGACAACTATTGAATCCATGCCATTTAAGCTAAGCAATTTTCCCTGAGAAACAAGCTCCTAAACATTGCCCTAAGCAAACGACAATTTTTAAAAAGGCAATCTACACACAGATACTTACTAACGAAAGACTTATTTGAGAGAGTCGTGCAACTTTTGAAGAACAATGTCCTTACCAAAGATTTGCATAATTTCCACTACCGAAGGGGAGTGTTCCTGCCCTATTAAGGCCATCCTCAGATTCGTATAGACCTCTTTTGCAGGAAATCCAGAAAGAGAAATATACTCTTTCAAAACTTCCTGTAAACCAGAAGTCCAATCAGTATTTTCCAGTAGTTTTAATAACTCTTGTAACAAGATCCTATTCATCTCTGGACGCAAATAAGTACACCAACAAAACCGGAGACTATCCTTCAATTCAACAATCGAGGAACATTTTTTCCGAAACAACTCAACAAATGCAACGAATGCACTATCAGAAACTACTATTTTTTCTCCAACAAAACTTCGAACCTCTAAGGCTATTCTCTCAGGTGGTAAGGCACTGATATAATGAGAATTAAGACTATAAAGTTTCTCACGGTCAAAGCGAGCAGGAGACTTACCAACTGCTGTAATATCGAAAAGGTCTATAGCCTCCTGCATGGAGAATATTTCTTTATCACCATGACTCCATCCTAGCCTAAGCAAATAATTGAACATCGCTTCAGGAAGTATACCCATCGTTTTATAATCTACTACATCGACAGCACCGTCCCTCTTTGAGAGCTTAGCACCATGTGCATTGTGTATTAGCGGTATATGAGCAACATAAGGTAGAGACCAACCCATGCCCTCATATATTAGCTTTTGGGTAAAAGTATTCGTAATGTGATCAGAACCCCTTATTATGTGAGTTATACCCATATCATGATCATCGACAACCACCGCAAGCATGTAGGTTGGACTCCCATCCGACCTGAGGATCACAACATCATTAATGCTATTACCATCAGTTGAAATCTCTCCTAAAATCAAATCAGAAAACTTTACTGGTTTATCGTGATTTACCTTAAGGCGCACCGCACCCTTATCGTGATAAGCTTTGCCCCGGTTCAACAGCTCAAGTGCAACTTCTCTATGCCTATTAACATTCGCAGATTGGCAGATAAGCACATCATGATAAAGCGAAAGCCACTTCAGACCCTGCAAAATCGACTCTAGATAAGCCGCATCCGACCTGGCGAAATCAGTATCTTCAATTCTAAGAAGGAACCTACCACCATGTCTTTTAGCATAGAGAAAATTAAACATAGCAGTCCTGAGACCGCCAATGTGCAAATTACCTGTGGGAGACGGCGCAAACCTTGTAACAACGTCCATTCACGAAATGTGTTCACTCACTCTGGAAACATTAACATCCGACCTAACACTAGACAAGATAAAGAGCCATGGGTCTGCCACTACCTACCTAGCCTGTAGGAACTCACGAACATTGGTCATATGCTTTATAAAAACAAGCACTGTTCCGGCGAGTATCGGCAAAAATACGAAGGACTCTAGCAAAGTGTAAGAACAAACAGCACCGATGAAACAGGCAGTCAAGGACGAAATAAAGGGCTGCCTGAACAGAACAAAAAAGACCACCCATATACATACAATAACAATGAAAACTACCGGAAGCAAAACAAAATAAACACCCATCACTGGTGCAACTCCTTTACCACCCTTAAATGCCATGTAAACAGAAAAAACATGCGCAAAAACGGCAACAAAACCCACCGCAGATGCAAACACATCACTGTAAAACCGCACTGCTAAAAAAACTGGGACCGCTGCTTTCAGAAAGTCCAGAACAAAGACAACAGAACCAAAACCCAACCCCATCACTCGGGTCATATTTGTCGCACCAATGTTACCTGATCCCCTATTACAGATATCAACTCCAAAACAGGCGGATATACATCGACCAAAAGGGATCGCTGCTATAAGGTAAACAAAAACTATAAAGGCAAGGTAGTCCATTTCGATAGCGAAGGGATAGCCACTATTCTAACGCACCTAAAATTGACATTGAACCCCTTTCCCATAAAGTCTGAAGGTTTATAAGCACTGAAGAGGACTTTCTAGTAACAACAACGTGCAAGCAGAATCACCAAACCAACCTATTATGCTCGTACTTTCTTGCTATACCAGCATAAAGAAAGAAAAACACCAGTAAGAGCCAAATCTTGGAAAACACACCACCTCATGCCATGTTTTCTTCGTTCTCTTCCTCTGCATCATCTAGAAAATCGGACAAATCCTCTTCTTCATCTAGATCTTCAAAGTCTCCATCTTCATAGTCGGAATCATCTAAAAGAGACTCGTCTTCGAGAAGCGCCTGATCTTCATCTATAGCCAATGGAGCATTCTCTTCTAATTCTTTAGCCTCCCTTTCCCTGCGCATCTTCTCTTCAAATTTTTTAGGATCAAACGGTTCCTGGATCGGGATAGAAATAGGATCGACGATCTTTTTCGTGAAAAAACTATCTTCGTAATACCGTATCTTTTTCGATTTGATAGGATAGGTAGATTCAATTAACAGAATCTGTTGATCGCGCGGTAACATTATTACCTCTTGAGGCAACAAAAGCGCCCGCTGAGTCTCAGAAATATGCAAAGACCGTGATGCAGGGTTCAAGTCAAGAAACTTCGGTTTGTTGAGCGACTCCTGTGCAACCGTCTTATTTCCCACCAACTGTGAAATTAAATTTGCCGTTTCTATATTGTTCGCAGCGAAAGTAATTCTGTAGGTAGAGTTCGAGAGAAAAGAGTTCATTCCTGCTTCTTCATAGATACCCTTTAACTGCTCCGTATCTTGAATAATAAGAAACAGACGTACGTTATATCCACGAAAATAGGCAATACCGGTCTTAAACTGTTCCATCTCACCAAGGGTGGGAAACTCATCCATCATAAAGAGAACACCATATGGTTCGTCCTTCTGTGGAAGATGCCTACACAAAAACTCAGTCGCTTGTTGATAGAAAACTTGCATTAGTGGCTGTAATCTCGTTAAGTTATCCGGTGTAAGACCGACGTACACGGTAGTAAGCTCTTTTTTGAACTTCATAAAATTAAAGTCACTAGTAGCTGTTGTGGTATCAATAAGCGGATTCGCCCACAACTCAAGTGAAGAGTTCATTGTCGATATCACACCAGATCTCTCCTTGTCTGCCTTTTGAAGAAAGGCCGCAATGTTCATATAGGCAACTGGATGAATCTTTTTACCCATTGTGTCCAACGCAACAGCGAGGCTATACGTAACATCATCGCTTCTCATCACCCTTACTACCTCTCCAAAGGACTTCACCTTTTCGGGTACAGCAAGAATGTACAGCACTACTCCAAGAAAAAGACTCCGAGCCTCATTGACCCAGAAATCTTGTTCGGGCATTAGGAGGTTAGCAATTTTTTGAACATCATCCACCATCTGCCCAGGTTTCGAACTAACCCAATCCAATGGGTTATAACAGTGACTCTTACCATCTGGATCAGCTGGACTCCAACAGTAGACCTTCTGCCCTATTTTTTTTCTGTAGCCGCTAGTTAAGCTAAAGTTCTCAAGTTTAATATCGTGAACAACAACAGAATCCTCCCAGAAGAGAAGATTTGGAATCACAAAACCAACACCCTTCCCAGAACCAGTTGGAGCAAATAATAGAGCATGCTGAAATCCCCCGGCAATAAGGAAACCTTTCTTGTCTTTACCAAGCAGTATTCCCTTACGACTTCTAAGCCCGATTTTTCTTATTTCCCTTTCTGTTGCCCACCTTGCATCACCATGCACAGATTCTTTCTTTTTGAATGGACGCCACTCCATAATCGGTGCACGGAGCATATAAAAAACAACTCCAAGTATTCCAAATGGAATGCCTAATGAGACGGCAAGTTTTATCTTTACAGCTGGGGCCCAAGCATCCCAATTCCTGAAAAGATCACTTACATAGACGAAAATCGTAGGCCAGAGACGTGTAGGAAACCTGTCCAAAGATGGCTGCAAATCACGAAAGTTGAGGTGTTCTATTCCCCAAACTGCAACCACAAAGATAGCTGCTGAAATGTAAAAGGCCAGTGCGAAAATGAACGCCAGCAGAAAAAATATCGTTACAATATTCCTAAGTTGTCTCATAACGCACTCTGACTCACCTAATGCCTATAGCTCAATCACCGATCTCAAGCAGATCCTTGGTAAGCAAGATCTCAGAAACAAACCTCTTTCCATGACCCGCTCTTTTGAGTTGAACAATAACATCTATCACATTCATTATATATTCCTTAATTTGCGCAGGAGGAATTCCTAAACCAGCCTGCATTACCATAAGCTTCAGTTGCTCTATAGCCATCTTCGGAGCATCCGCATGTAAAGTAGAAATTGAACCTGGATGCCCTGTATTAATAGCCCTAAGAAAACTAAAAGCTTCTGCACCCCTCAGTTCACCAACTATAATTCTGTCAGGACGAAGGCGAAGGCATGCTTCTATCAGATCTTGAGTTGTGACATTGGCACGACCTTGTCCGCCCTTTGAAGCAACTAAATGCACCCTATTCGGATGCTTAGACAACACTACCTCTCGAGCATCTTCGACAGTAATAATCCTCTCATAAGTTGGTATTTCACGAAGCAGACTATTGGTGAAAGTAGTCTTACCAGTCGATGTGCCACCGCTGATGATGATGTTCTTTTTTTCTTTTATTGCAAGTTCAAGAAAACTTTTTATATCGCCACCCTTCAAGAGCTCACGGAGACGATTATCTGTATCAAGTGGAACATCATGATACTTAAGTTTCTCAAATGCGCCCATTGCCTCATAATCACCAAGAGACAATTGTATGCTGCTAGGTTTCCTTATTGAAATTACAACCGTCCCCGCTTCTGCAACAGGTGGCAAAACCAGCTGAACCCGGCACTCATTTGGTAGAGCGGCAGAAAGAAGTGGGAACTCACCACTTACATTTTGTTCGGTCGCCTGAGCAACTAATTTCGCGAGTCCTTTAAGATGCTGAAAGTCGAGCTCAGGCATTTCAGACCTTAAAACCTCACCCTTCTTCTCGATCCACACCTCACCGGGTTTATTAATCGAGATCTCGTTGATATCACTATCCTGAAACAGCGTCTCCAAGGGCTCCAGATATTTATTGAGAGCTGTGTATTGCATATGACATCAATTAAGCACTTTGTACTCTTGGAACGCAGCTCTCGGAAAAACTATGTCTTGGCCTACGAATACCTTAAGCCTCGTGCCCTGGTTTACGGTAATGGTTGGGTTCACGTCAGCCGTACGCTTGACATAATCCGTCACTTGCTTTGAAGCATCTTGAATAGCTTGCACAGCAATAATCGCACCCGGAGAACCTTTTACCTTCGAATCGTCTTCGTTGTCTTCTTTCAGTGGCAGCTTTCTCTTATTAACATTCATCTGACTTTTACTCGACCCCATTATCCTATCCACTATCATACCACTTGCTACCCTAGCTGTAGCGAGTAGGATGGACGTACTCATAACATTAGAAACTTTGTTATTCACAGTCCCTCTAACCCCGGCCCTACCAAGTGAATCCACACCATTAAAACTACCCAGATTTATGTCTATGCCGTTCGGGAGAATGATGCGCGACCACATTATATCAATTCTGGATTGCGTAAAGGAAATATCCGTTGAATACGAGCCTATCAGTCTTGAGCCTTTAGGAATCAAAATCTGGTTACCTGATTCAGAAAAGACGTCCCTACTTACAATCGCCCGCACTTTAGCTTTCAGATCGGTGTTCACAGCTGTCTCAAGAACCACATCCAGCATTTTGCCTTCAGTCAACACGTAATCCAAATCCCCAACGTATCCGGCAACTATCTGCCCAGACGTCCTGGTTAATTCCTTGTCTTCAGGAGCAGTCATATCCCTCTGTTGAAGCGACCTTCTTAACTCACCCAACTTACTTGGATCAAGAAGAGAAGCTGGATCGGAAAGACTAATCCCACTAGATTGTCCTTCCGAAGAGGTAACTCCACCCCCACCAAAGGCAATCATGGGAGTGCTTCTATTGTACTTGTTCACCCCACTACTTACCTTGCCAGGCGGATCCATAGCGCTAGACGCAGAGCTAGGGGGCGGAGGAAAAAATGACGGAAGAGACGGCCCCACAGCTGGAGGCTTAGGTGCAATAACAGAAGGACTCTCTGGTACAGTAGGAACGGGTATTACTGGCAACTTCGGAAGATCAGACACCTTTGGTGGAAGAAGTACAGGCGCAACATCTTCCCTTTTAGTAAGAAAGTCTTCCTTCGTACTGATTTTTATCTCCTTATCAGGAACAACCCTCTCTTCAATCTGAGTCTCCCCTGTTGAAACATTGCTATCTTCCCTCTGCGACTCGCTGGAAAAGAACTTATAAGCAAAAAAAAACACAATCCCAACAATCAGAACATAGAGAAGCTTTCTCTTAATGCCTCCCCCTTGTATTCCAGAACCTCTATCACTAACCTCTACAGGCTCATCACCTATACTAAACTCTTCTAAATCGTTGTTTTCCTTATTCCCGTGCATAACCAACTACTCCAAATCATTATTTACCACTTCCAACATGGAATCTTTGTAACGCAGATGCAATTTTTTATGCACGCCTTCTATCACCACATAATCCCGAAATCGCCACATCTTAGCTCGGCTCTCGCTCCGATCTGAATTCACGATGAAGACCCTAGGAATATTGCTTCCCTCAAATCTGAAAAAAGTGAGCCCAAGATTATTCATCACTTCTTTAAGCTGAAAATCTGCCTTCCCGCCAAAAGAATAATTTCGACGAAGAGAACTGTAATCTAATTCGTATAATCTACCCCCTACAGAAAGCTCACCCATATTCGAAGCATCGGAAGAGATCTCATCAGGATACTGAAACCGTACCATATAGTTAGTCTCACTTGCTTTTCTTTTTTTCTCGTCATCTTCAGAGGCACTAAGTAGGTCAAATACGTAAGTACGCTTATCAGTAACTACAACCATGTTGGTTGAAAGTCCCTTTTCAAGAGGTCTTAGGAATATTTTTTCACCCACAGGATTCACACTCCAACCAACACTGTTGCCAAGAGCTATTGTTTTGATTTGCTCCCTATCAGAAAACTTTATAAAAGACTGATATCCGTAACTCGTATCCACCCTGAAGACTGCGCTCTCGGAATAGACAAGAGTCCGCATACGGGGATCATGCTCGATGGCATGTGCTTGTATGCAGAAAAGTGCGAAAAACACAATAAAGAACAACTCACGAATGGTCATCATCTACCTGATAAGAAACAACAACAAAACCAAGAGGATTGAGACGCCTATCCTCTTCTGAAAGGTCAAGATCCATATAACTGTATCTGACAGACACAATCTTATTTATGACGCTCACCCCACCATCACTACTTACGAATCTTACAGTAATTCTCATCTGAACTGTATCACTGTCTAGATGTCTTATTGAGCGAACTTCGTACTTGGAATCCGCTACATTAGCATGCAAGTTGAGTGGACTCGTAGGGTTACTTAGAGAGAGAGATCCCTTAAACAGAGCGTAAAGGTGAGGATCCGAGAACACCCTCACTGTAGTGTAGTAATCGTAACGATACGTTGCAGGATGGAAAACTTCCCTTGCTTTTACATACTGCGTAACAAAATAATTTGTTATTGCTCTGTTTGCAGAATATTCCTTTACCGTAGCGGGATTGACACGTGCTATGGTCCCGGTTTTCTTAGAAACCTCGATCACAAAAGGCTCTATGGTTCTCGAACTGCTAACGGCAAATAGAGCAAAAACAACCAACATAAGAGCCACTATGACCCCTAAGTTCATCACTACGAGAAAATTCCTTTGTAGAGTAACCCGTCCTATATGCTCCTCATACCAGTGCGCCACCTTTTGTTTCGCTTCGCTTTTGCTTTTGAAAAACCTCACCATAGACCCATCAGAAATACAGAACACAAATCACATTAGACAAGATCTAACAACAGTTCCTTAGTAAAATATCAACTCCCGTAGGCAGAGCAACAAAAAACAACACTGCAACCAAAAAAGCGAAGGATGCGAATCAATAATATGAACAGCACTCAGATATACTACAGTATCCAGCAAGATGCTATATAAGCAAAGAGATAAGTGGCAGCAACCCACACAGGAAAGACCACAATAAGCTGTAAAATAACCCCAACTTAATTTCAAAAAGGTTAAAAACCTAAGCGATAAAGATATGCCCAAGCTTCTCAGATTTCGTCTGAAGGTATTTGCGGTTATAGGGATTGCTCTTCATCAAGATTGGCACACGAGAAGCAACATCCACCCCCGCGAAACTGAGTCGACGAATCTTCTCTGGGTTATTTGTAACGAGCCTAACTCTTTGGATACCAAGATCCTTCAGGATAAGCTTTACCACTTTAAAATCACGCTCGTCATCCTTAAAACCAAGACAAAGGTTTGCCTCAACTGTGTCAAGACCCTTATCCTCTTGAAGATTATATGCACGTATTTTGTTCGGTAATCCTATACCTCTACCTTCTTGTGAAAGGTACAGTATTATCCCACCCGCTGGATTCTCAGCCATCTTCTTGACTGTATCGTGCAGTTGATCTCTGCAATCACACGATAAACTACCCAGCAGGTCCCCTGTATAACAGGAAGAGTGTACCCTAACAAGTGGCTCCTGTGAACTTAAAGGATCACCTATGACGATTGCATAGTGCTCTTTCAAGATTGACCGGTAACACACCATGTAGGAATCGACGTTCTCTCTTATTCGTATTTTTGCTTCCGAAACGCGAGTAACATGTTGCTGCACTAGTCCCTTCGATATTTCGTCTAAGTCGATTACTTGCAACCCGTTGGAAACCGCAAAATTCAACATATCTGTCCGTCCAGGGAATTCGAGTGTAGAAACAAGGACTTCTGGCATAAGCTCGGCTATTTTTGCAAGCACGATTAGAAGCTCCTCTTCCCTACTAGCAGGAGTAGTATCTGCTAACCTCATCAACAATTCCAACCCCAACCTGAGTTCCTCAACCACTTTTAGAGATAGACTCATACTCTGCTTATTTGAACCGCCGGAATGAAAACCAACGCGCTCCGCAGATAAAACAAGTGAGACTCCTGCTTTTCCATAACTCCTAAAGAATCCCTCTACATCACACGAATCACGTGGAGCAGCAACGACGACCTTAGAGGAACTACAAAAAATGACCGGAATACCGGCTTTGAACGCGCACAAAGTAAAAGCTACTTGACGCTCAGGGGACAAAGACATCGGAAACAAAAAGAAAGGCTAGAACGAAGAGAAATGATTTCATCTAATATACTACCCAGAAACACAACTCTAGGGACCACTGATCAACAATGGGCACAACGCAAATATTACCGCACAACCAACCCATTTGCAAAACTCATATACTACAATGAGCTCTAATTTAAGAAAAAAACTAGCAAGGTAACATCAAGTGGACTATTATACTTTTCTGTTAGCCGATCTTTGAAAGCACAGTGACAAAAATCACAGTAAGGGAAGCAATAAGAAATGCAATGGCCGAAGAAATGCGACGTGACTCCGACGTTTTCATTATCGGTGAAGAGGTGGGTAGGTATCAAGGCGCATACAAAGTAACACAAGGACTTCTGGAGGAATTTGGCGAAAGGAGGGTCGTAGATGCACCAATAAGCGAACATGCTTTCGCAGGCATAGCTACTGGAGCAGCTTTTGCAGGCCTTAGGCCGATAGTTGAATTCATGTCATTTAACTTCTCATTACAAGCGATGGACCAGATTCTTAATTCTGCTGCAAAAACGCATTATATGTCTGGTGGACGTTTGAGTTGCCCTATCGTCTTCAGAGGGCCGAATGGAGCTGCTGTTCAGGTGGGCGCACAACATTCACAATGTCTTGCCGCGTGGTATTCTCACATACCCGGTTTAAAGGTAGTAGCTCCATACTTTGCATCCGACTGTCGTGGATTGTTGAAATCAGCAGTGAGGGATAATAACCCGGTCATCTTCTTGGAAAATGAAAAGACATATGGGCTTGCACACAATCTTACTGCTGAGCAGGAAGCAGAGGACTACTTGGTTCCGATTGGAAAGGCAAATATTCTGAGAAATGGTAGAGACATCACCATCGTGACGTTTTCGATTTGCGTAGGACTAGCACTTGAAGCGGCAGAAGTGCTAGAAAGCGAACACAACATAAATGTTGAGGTAATAGATTTACGTACACTCAGACCACTAGATTTCGAAACGGTCATTAAATCCCTTAAAAAGACGAGTAAATTAGTCACACTCGAACAGGGTTTTCCCGTCTTAAGTTTCGGATCTGAAGTTTCAGCAAGAATCATGGAAGAAGGCTTCGATTTGCTAGATGCACCTGTGGTTAGAATTTCGGGCAAAGATGTTCCAATGCCATACTCTAGCGCACTAGAGGAGCTGGCTCTTCCACAACTACCTGAGGTGATAGAGATCGTAAAAAAAGTTGCTACCTCTAGGATCTAGTTAGTTACTCCAGCTTCACTTCACGCTAAAATGCATCACAGCTGGTGGAATCTGTCCTGAGGTTTGCAGCGTCCGTGCTGTGAGTCGTGAGCAGAATAACTTTTCAGGAAGCTTTGTTCTACTCAACTAGCTCGAGAACTGACAAGGTATATTGCTATGCACGTACTCAGGAGTAGTTTCTTGGAAGAACTGGGTGTTTGCATGATGAAAATTGGCGAAGAAGCCCTTCAGTGCTATTGTACATTTACACAAATCGTGGGAAATTCCCTGGTTTGTGTAGCTAGGTGAATTACTTAATCGGTGATAAAGGAAGGTATGACGAAAAAAAATCCGGTTTCGTTTCAAAAACTTGACTTTGTACTGAAACATCTCGAAACAACGCTCCAGAGAAGGATTCAACTAGAAAAAATAAAAAAACAGCAGGAATGTGAAAAATTATCGACTGAAATAGCAGAGCTGAAAAGACAAATAAGCATGCAACTGAACGAAATCAAAACTCTGAGAAGTATAATCAGAGAGACTGCTGCAGGAATTAGTGAGGTCATAGAGATTATTGAAAAGATCAATCTTTAGCCATAATTAGATGGCATTTTGATTGAGCCGGATTCGGATACATTGGATAATCTCAGTAGACTTATGGTAAGTTTCCAGGTTGCACTTTCATTTACCTGAGTTACGCTATAAGAGACCCGAAGAGATAAACCTCATTTGAATACCTACCTTTCTCGGAGTACAGAAAAATTCCCATGAACACACTCGTAACAAAAAATATCACTATAAACGGCACGGAGTATAAGGTAGCCTGCCCTAAGGAAGACGAAAATCGTATAGAGTATGTTGGAGAACGATTAAATCAACGGGTCAAAGAAATTGCAGCAGCATCACATTCTACGTTAAACGATGCTACTCTACTGCTTTTTGCCGCCCTAGAGCTAGAAAGCCTGCTCTTGGATACTGCTAATGAAGATATAGCTTGCACTGGAAATACACAACATCAACAGGAAAAAGTTATCGAGTACGCTACAGCGACTATTGAAAATTTTATCAAGCACGTAGAGAATATGGGTTGACGCGTGCGGACGTGGCGGAATTGGTAGACGCGCTAGACTTAGGATCTAGTGGACACCCCGTGGAGGTTCAAGTCCTCTCGTCCGTACCAAAGTGCTTTAGGCTTAGGTCTATCTCTATGCTATTGAAAGAAGTTTATAGTCACGGTTTAAAAAGAAAATACGAAGTCGAGATACCGGCATCTGCCATAGATGCAGGTTTCAAAGAAGCCATTGAAGATAAGATAAAGAGAAATGTTTATCGGGGTTTCAGAAAAGGCAAGACTCCTTTCGACATCGTTGTAAAACAAGAGGAGGGTCTGATAGAGAGTGTTATCGTAGACCAAGTCTACAGACATTGGTATGACATTAAGCAGAATGAAAAACTCGTTCTTTTTAATGATCACGAAGAAATTACAAGTATAGACACTACAGGGTACAAAGAGAGTAAAACTGCTGTCAGGTTCACTGTTGAGTGCGAGCTTCTCCCGCAGATCCCAAAGATAGACTTTTCCCAGGTGAAGCTCAAAACCAAAACATTTGAGATATCTGAGGAAGACGTGGAAAAGTATAAGCAGAAAATGAAAGAGCAGCTCGTCGATTGGATTGATCTTGCTCAATCTGAAACAATAGAGAAAGGGGATAGGATCGTTGTGGATCTACGCGGTAAAATTGGCGATGAAGCATTCAGAGGTGGCCAGCTTGATAACTTCGAATGTCAGATCGGCGATGGAAAAGTAATTACCTCCTTAAGTGACGGGCTGATTGGTATGAAAATCGGCGAAGAACGATTCATTCCGGTGCTGTTCCCAGAAGACTATCATGATGTTGCGGTTGCAGGTAAAAACGCTGTTTTCCGTGCTTTAGTAAAGAGTGGAAAGAGATCGCAGAAAGTTCCAGATCCAGAAGCTGCACTACTTCAGTGCTTGTCCTGCAAGACAGATGGTGAAGCTAATGAGAAAGTGAGAAAACTCATCGGCTCGGAATGCTCAAAAAGGATTAATGAACTTCTCAGGAGTCAGGTCGAAGACCAATTAGAGCAATATGATTTCCAAGTTCCAGAGTCGCTTTTGGAAAGACAAGAACGTTATGCCAAGATTGATCATCCGAGCATTTCTGCAGATGACATCAAAAAGGAGGCTATACGAAGAACCAAGCTTTCACTTATCCTGGCTGAGTTCGCAGCAGAGAGAAACATATCGATTGATAAGAGTGACGTTGCCCGTCATCTGTTAAATGTCTCTATGGCCGCTGGTCTGGATGCAAGCTATCTGGCAGAGATATACAAAAACAATAAAGACTTTGCAGGCTCGGTGACCCTTAAGTTAATGGAAAGTAAGATATTTGCTGTATTACTAGAGACTGTACAAAAGGAGGCTGAACCTTCGACAGTTGATGAAATACTCGGCCATGTGCAAGAAAAAATTGGGACATAGGTATAGGCACGGATGAAAATGGACACTCTTATCAAAGAAAAAATGAACCTTGTTCCGATGGTGGTTGATCAAACACCTAGAGGCGAGAGGGCATACGATATATTTTCGAGGCTCTTGAAGGAACGTGTTGTCTTTCTCACAGGACCGATAGAGGATGGGATGGCTAGTCTCATAGTCGCGCAGCTCCTTTTTCTCGAAGCGGAAAACCCCGAAAAAGATATTTTTATGTATATCAATTCTCCGGGTGGTGTCGTGACTGCTGGCCTTTCAATATATGATACAATGCAGTACATAAGGCCGTCTGTCTCAACTGTCTGTGTTGGTCAAGCCGCTTCTGCTGCTTCTCTGATACTTGCTTCAGGTGCAGAGGGGAAGCGTTTTGCTCTTCCGCACTCGCGGGTAATGGTACATCAGCCCTCCGGTGGAGTGCGTGGCCAGGCGACTGATATGGAGATTCACGTAAAGGAGATATTGAAACTCAAGAGAATGATCAATGAGATCTACCGGAAGCATACAGGTGAAACAATAAAGAAAATAGAGACATTGCTTGAGAGAGACACCTTCTTGAGCCCGGAAGAAGCAAAAAAAGTTGGCTTAATTGATGACATAATCACACAGAGGAAAGAGGGTAGTGGTAAACAAGAGTGATCTACTTCCGAAGTGCTCTTTTTGCGGTGAGACGGAAGATAAAGTACGGAAACTTGTTGCAGGTATGTCCGCATTTATCTGCGACAGGTGTATAGCGTTATGTTCTAACGTACTCAGTGAAGAAATTACTCTTGAAGCAGCTTCTGCGGAAAGGTTCACTCCGAAGGACATAAAGAAATACTTTGATTCTTTCATCACGGCTCAAGAAGACGCAAAAAAAATACTGTCTGTTGCGGTTTATAACCACTACAAATCCTTCGTGGGTAGTAGACCTAATATGAAGGATGTTGAAATCACAAAATCTAATATTCTCATTATTGGACCCACTGGTTGTGGAAAAACCCTCTTTGCGAAGACATTGGCACGTTTTCTGAATGTACCATTCGCAATTTGTGATGCTACAAGTATTACTGAGGCTGGATATGTAGGCGATGACGTAGAAAATATCTTGAGGATGCTTCTACAATCTGCTGACTACAACGTTGAAGCAGCACAAAGAGGAATAGTTTACATTGATGAAATTGATAAAATTTCCAGAAAATCAGATAGTCCGTCCATAACAAGGGACGTTTCTGGTGAAGGCGTTCAACAAGCCTTGCTCAAAATTATGGAAGGAACAATTGCATCTGTTCCTCCTCAGGGCGGGCGCAAGCACCCAAACCAGGAAACAATACAAATCGATACAACTAACATATTGTTTATCTGTGGTGGTGCTTTCGTAGGACTAGACAATATAATTGCAAATCGTCGAAGCAGTAATACAATGGGTTTTAAATCTGAGCTTCAAAGTAAAGAGGTTTCTCCAAAAATACTGAAGAAAGTCGAACCTGAGGATCTGGTCAAATTTGGCATGATTCCTGAGTTTGTTGGACGATTGCCTGTAATCGGAGTACTTGATGAATTAACAGAAGAAAATTTGGTGGAAATACTGTCGGTGCCAAAAAATGCCCTAGTAAGACAGTATGTATGCTTGTTCGGAATGGATAATATACAACTCTCCTTTAGTGATGAGGCACTCAAAGCAGTAGCTCGTGCAGCAATCAAAAGAAAGGTCGGTGCTAGAGGGCTGAGATCAATTATGGAGTCTGTGCTACGCAATTACATGTTTGAACTCCCGAGTAACAAAGATGTTAAAACTCTTATTATCACAGAGGATATCGTACGTGCAGAGATGACAAACGATTAGTTCTGTTCCATCTACTTGACATCACGCAATTAACTGTAGAGGATCTTTTTGCCTTGGTAGCGTTATTTTTCCTTCGGAGAAATTTTCGGGCAGTGTAAACAAGATTCAGCGCCAATTTACAAACTGACAGTGTGTTTCTCGGGTTTTGTATTTTTGTTTCTAATCCCATGACCAGAAACTCGGTTCGGCACCAATGTTAAGGTCGTAATATATGGAAAATCTTCAAACCTAAGAGAATGACACAATAACAGTTTTCTTATATTTTTGTAAGTTCGCACAGTTTAACGAAATTTCTATCTCATACACCGTCCGGGATAAACTGCAATTAAAATAGATAAGTTCAAAATTTATTGCTGTAGAACTAGCTTAAATTTCAACTCATCAAATGAAGTGCCCACTTCTCTCAATACATAACGATCATATACACAAAATTTTTCTATTCAAAAAGTACCCAGGTACATCAAGACATAGGTAACCTACTATAGCAAGATAGTATTAAATACGGATTTCTCAACTTTTGCTTCCACTGGTTCAGCATTTAAGTTAAGTAATATGGCATTCGTTAATAGTAAAAGAGTGTATGGTTAACAAATATACTTTTGAAGTGTTCTGTAACACTAGAAAAGAGCCAACTTTATTGGTCTGCCGGATATCTTTTAGAGCAGCATAAAACCATACCCCACAAACGGATTGCTAACCGGAGATTCAGAAAATGACCGACGAATTCTTTCTACGGAAAATAATTGAGACAAATAGAAATAATGCAGAAAGAGCATTATGGCGGGCTGTAATACTTCAGGCCTTCATGGACTCCCTTACAGAAAGCAAACGCACCGAGGATCGTCTAGCAAGAATTTCAGCACGTGGATGGCTTCTCGGAATGTGCCATGACTTTAGGATAGTCTGCGCACTGGCAGGATATGACCCATACTACGTAAGGAGAAGAGCCCAAAAATTTATGAATGAAAAAAAACAACTTAATCAGCTTCTTAGAAAAATAAAAGACTCATGAAAAGTTTCTAGATAGAACCTTGAAATCACACAATTCATCCAGGGTTTCAGTTATTGATAGTAACAACCCAATGCGATTCTTCTTAAGTTCATGATCTTCAACATTAACAAGCACACTATCCATAAAAACCGTGATTGGTTTTAAAAGACCAGTGCATTGTAAAAAGACCATTTCAAAATTACGCTCCTTTACGGCATTACTAAAAAGTGGTCGAAAAACCTCAAACTCTTGTATAAGGCTCATCTCTTCTGGTAGGACGAGTACTTTTTTACTAAACTTTGCTTTGGCAGAATCAGAAAAGCCCCTAAGGATACCCATCATCCTTTTGTAAAGCTGCACGAACTCAATGCCTTCAGCTTGCTTAAGCCACCTAGAAATAGCAATGCACTTCTCTGTTAGTACTAGAGGACGCGTAATTCCATCACTGACCGAAGCGAAAACTGCTTGACTCACCCCCCTTTTGAATAGAAGCGCTTTCAGGCGTTCGGAAAAGAAATTTAATGTAAAATTCACCACATCATCTTTCTTCTGCTTCTCCTCATCAGAACCGGCACCAATCTTCTTAATAAGAGAAAAAAACAAAGACGATGGATACAAATCAATTGCCTTCATTAAGAAAACCTGGAGTGGAACATCCAGCTTATTTTCTATGATGATACGTAACACACCAATAGCTGAGCGCCGTATACCGAGCGGATCCCGAGTAGAAGTAACTTTCTCTTTTACACTAATCAAACCAACTAAAGTATCTATTTTATCAGCTAGCGCAAGCGTCACCGTAACGGGAGCAGTCGGGCAAAAATCCGCCGCATCGACAGGTAGATACTGATCCCTAACTGCATCAATAATTTCAACATCTGTCTCACCACACAGGCTTAAGTAATGAGAACCCATAAAACCAGCTAGCTTGGGAAAATCACGAACAAACGTTGTCAACAAATCCAGCTTAGCAAGCTCAGCGGCTTCCTCCACTTTTATAATAGAAGCGTTCGGAACCCAAAACGCAATAAACTTCGCCAATGCCCTAACACGTTGTACTTTCTCACTAAAGCTACCCAATCTCTTGTGAAAAATTAGCTGTTTCAGTTTTGGACCCAGTTCGCACAAGGGATTTTTAGAATCAATCAGAACCATTGACGCTGCATCAGCCAATCTTGCTGTAATCACGCGCTCATATCCCCTAATTGGTGCATCGCTAGCAATCGAACTCACAAATACAAATTTATTCAGAAGCCTACCATTCTTTGACACCGGAAAAACTTTCTGGTGAGAAACAATAACTGTTTCTATTATGCGTTCATGGAGCCCCAGAAATGACTGCGGGAATGAGCCCAGGAGTACATTAGGCGATTCGGTAATTCCAACAACTTCATTCAATGACTCCTCCGTCACGCAGACAGAAAATCCATGCTTGGCCTCCAGCTGAGATATTTGCTCTTTTACAAGGTTCTCTCTTTCAACCTGGGACAGAATAACACCACCTTTCATCAAAATGGACTGATATTCCTCAGCAGATGTGATTTTGATTTTTTGCAAAGCAGGATCAACATAAGGACCCACTGTTACCGCTCCCGCAGTATAATGATGGAACTGCACAGGAATGATGGATTTTCCAAGCATACAAACAATGCTTTTTATTGGCCTGATCCAGTTTAGAGAATAATTTCCCCACCGCATTGACCTAGGCCATGAAAAACTCCCAAGTATAGCCTCGATCCGTTGTCTCATAATGTCATCTATGCAGAGCACTTTCCCTGCAACTGGAGCAAAATAATATTCTTTATTTCCAATACTCTTGATATATAAATCCGAAGTACTAGTACCCATTGAAGTGGCAAACCTCTCCACAACAGAAAGATCTGAACCAACACTTGGACCCTTTTTATCAACTTTTTGATTTACGAGGTCGCTGTTTACATCATCTATGAGTACTGCTACCCTCCTGCAACTGGTAAAGACTTCTATCTTTCCAACACTTAGGTCCGTAGTAGCGGATGAAAAAAGGTCAAAGAAACTTTTCTGCGCATAACTTTGCAGAGCTACAGGCATTTCTTCAGACAAAATTTCTAGAAGAAACTTAGGCACAAGACCCCTCCTGCTCTATAAAAAGCTCACAACACTGCTTCACCAAGCCCCTGATGTCCAAGATGTACTTAGCTCGTTCACTGACACTTATGAAACCCCTAGAATCGATAAGATTCAATATATGGCTTGTCTTAACACAATGGTCATATGCAACAAGCGGCAATTTTCTCTCTATAAAAATTTTTGCTTGGGCAACATTATCGTTAAATTGATTCAATAAAAGCTCATAGTCATAGGATTCTAGCGATGCAATAGAAAATTGACGCTCATTCTCGCCATAGACTTGCATATACTTCACAGTGTCCTTGGAGTAGAATAGGCTTCCTACGTTGTCAACATCCTGCAAGTACATCGCAATCCTCTCCAAGCCGTAGGCTAACTCTCCAGGGATACTACTTAGCGAAATCCCACCAACCTGCTGCATGTATGTAAATTGCGAGATCTCCATTCCATCACACCAGACCTCCCAGCCCATCCCCCATGCACCTACACTAGGATTCTCCCAATCATCTTCGACAAAACGTATATCATGATTACGTATATCGATACCAACGTGCTTTAGACTCTCTAGATAAAGGTCCTGTAAATTATCTGGGGAAGGTTTTATAAGCACCTGATACTGGTGGTGCTGATATAATCTATTTGGGTTCTTTCCATACATACCATCAGCCGGACGTATTACAGGTTGAACATAAGCAATCTTTACATCCTCAGCTGAAATAGAAGAAAAAATTGTTGCAGGATGCAGAGTTGCGGCACCAAGCTCACTTGTATAAGGAAGCAAGATAGAACAACCGTATCCGCTCCAGTACTCTTCCAATTTTCTTATAAGACCGTAGAAACTACTTATGGACATCATAAGCCCAAGTATTAAGAGCTCAGTATAAACTAAAGGTAAGGAGATATTCAATTACCTTACCTCGGGAAATCGACGATGGATGATCTTTATCTAAGCGCTTTAAATGCATTCACTATACGCGTACAAGCTTGCTCTAGTAGATCCATTGACAAAGCATAAGAAATCCTAAAATACCCTGGTACTCCAAACTCTTCCCCAGGCACAACCGCAACAGCGTGCTCCTCAAGAAGATACTCTGCAACATCGGAATCCGTTTTCACTTCGAAGCCACTGGGACTTTTCTTTCCGAAGAAGGCAGAACAAGAGAGAAAGAGGTAAAAACCACCATCTGGCTTATAACAGCACAACTCAGGCAACATAGAAAGCACTTCGACAGCCTTGTTTCTCTTCCTTTCAAAGATAGCAAGCCTTTCAGAAAGAACCTCTTGTCCCGAACGTAGTGCCCCTAAAGCAGCGGCCTGAGCTATTGTACATACACCGAACGTACTGTGCTCCTGTAATCTACACACCAGAGAAATGACTGCTTTATCTGGAATGGCCGCATAACCTACCCGCCAACCGGTCATAGCATAACATTTAGAAACACCGTTTACTAAAATTATGCGCTCCCTCAACTCTGGTGCAACATTCGCGATATTGAGAAAGCTAGACTCCGCATAAGTGATATGCTCGTATATGTCATCGGATATGATATAGACCTGAGGATACGCTCTCAAGACACTAGCCAAATCCCTGAGTTCACTTTCTTGATAGCACACTCCGGATGGATTATTAGGTGAGTTGATCAGTATTGCTTTGGTTTTTGTGCTAAGTGCCTCCCGTATTGCGGGAATATTTATCTTAAAGTTTTTTGTACTTGGCACGACAACAGGCTTACCCGAAAAGATACGCACCATTTCACAATAAGAGACCCAATAAGGAGCAATAAGCACCACCTCATCCTCTGGATTAAGAATCGCACCAAGGATGTTATACAACACTTGCTTTGCTCCATTACTCACAACAATCTCATGCGGTGAATAATGCAATGCATTATCACGGACAAACTTCGCAGCAATCTCCTCGCGAAGCACCATTGTTCCAGCAACAGGAGAGTAATTATCATCACAATCTTTTATGGCCTGTATGGCCATTTCCTGACCTAGAAAAGGTGTAGAAAAGTCAGGTTCCCCTATGCACAATGATATTACATCTTTTCCACGCGCCCTCAACTCACGCACCCTACGTGTAGCCTCAGCCGTCGCAGAAGGTTTAATGCTCTCAAGCTTTTTTGACAACATAAATCAACACTCAATTAAACAAGCCCGCTCCTTCGGCAAAACACGGGCTCTTTAGTCCCTTGTCATACTTGGCAGTGCACGAAGTAAGCAACAATAACAGACATACCGATAAGACTCGCATTGTACAGCATTTTAAAGACAGCTCAATTCTAAGTCAGCAGAACTGATCTTTCAATAAATGTAAATGAAAAACATGCCTTGATGAGTCTTTCATGTAACATTGATTGAAATTCTAGTTCATGGAACTGTTTTGTGATATCCTTTCAAGCCGTCCGGACATGTAAAAGATGCAATATGATTAACAAAGTTATTTTGGTCGGCAACCTTGGTAAAGATCCAGAGGTACGTACCATGTCGAATGCAAAGCAGGTGGCCACTTTTTCATTAGCAACAACGGAAAATTGGAACGACAAAAATACGGGAGAGCGTGTTTCAAAAACTGAGTGGCATCAAGTGGTTGTGTTCAACGAGCCTCTAATCAAGGTGATAAGCAACTACGTGAATAAAGGCACCCGCTTATACATTGAAGGTTCACTCCAAACAAGAAAATGGACGGATAACAATGGCATCGAAAGATACACAACCGAAGTTGTGTTAAACCCATTCAATTCAGTTTTAAAAATACTTAGTTCTCAGGGGAATGGTGAAGCTAATTACGCCGGAGCTCAATCCAACAATATAAAATCTGATTTGGGAACAGCAACAAATCACGTTGAAAATGTTCTAGATGACGATGATATACCCTTTTGATTGGTGAGATTTCTGCAGTACACAGTTTTGGCTTCGAATTCTGTTGCCCGAACTTTGCGTGCAGGCTTGCTTACGCCTCCCAGGAAGTATAGCAGAACGAGAGTCGTCTAGTGTACCTTCATCGAATATGTATCAGCCGTGCCTTTCCATCTTTTCAATTAGTCTCGCCTTGATCTTTGCGAGCGTAACAATGTTCTTTATTCTTCTCCTCAAAAAGTTCCGACTTTTTTCGAAGCCATCTGAGTAATCATCAGCAAACTTAACCATAAAAAGCGAATTCAAAGCCATGAGCGTCGCTCTTTTGCTGTAAAAAGAAAAACCTGTTGCGACATCACCGACGGCATGCCATAGAGAATCAGATAAATAAAACGAGCATTGCAATGATTCAATAGAGCTTCCTGGTTTGAGTGCAAAACAAAATTTTGCTTTTATAAACTGTCTGTAATTTTTAAATTCCGAGTAAACGAGCGCCCTATTCCATAGAACAGATTC
Source organism: Neorickettsia findlayensis (assembly GCF_009856525.1). Taxonomy (NCBI): domain Bacteria; kingdom Pseudomonadati; phylum Pseudomonadota; class Alphaproteobacteria; order Rickettsiales; family Anaplasmataceae; genus Neorickettsia; species Neorickettsia findlayensis. The sequence goes on from NZ_CP047224.1 coordinate 678,904, forward strand.
TATCTTTTGCGAGACTTTCCCAACTGTGTAGTCAGAACAGAGCAGAGCTTTTTGCGTGACATAATCCTCAAAACATTCGAGAAATTTAACAACATTCTCATTATAGCAATACAGAAGATCCTCCGTTTGAGTTTCCTTTGCTGCAAACAACAACGTAGAATAATTCAACCCCATGAAATGGACAACGTCGACAAATTTGCTTGCCAACTCTACAAACCTATCATCTTTCATGAGCAGCAAAAGAAATTACCTACCATATCTAGCCTCTTTATAATCTCTCATAAAAATCTCCAGACCCTTATCAGTAAGTGGATGCTCAAACATCTGTTTCAGAATCTTTATTGGCACGGTTACCACGTGTGCGCCGAGTTTCAAAGATGTGAGCACATGTTCTACGCTTCTGATAGAGGCAGAAAGGATCTTCGTTTCATATCTATTCTCATACAACTGGGCAATTTCATCTATTAAAAGCACGCCTTGGTGACCAATATCATCGAGGCGCCCAATGAAAGGCGAAACGAAATCAGCACCTACACTAGCAGCAAGAACCGCCTGAGCCGCAGAAAAACAAAGGGTGATATTCACCATACATCCATGGGCTTTCAGTTTGGAAGCAGCTTTTATACCATCTTGAGTGCACGGAAGTTTAACAACTACGTTCTTTGCAATACTAGAGAGGCGTAAACCTTCATCCACCATTTCAGATGAAGTAAGAGACACAACTTCAGCACTGACAGGACCATGCACAATACTACAAATTTCTCTAATCACATCATCATGTTTACGCCCTGACCTACTAATAAGAGTCGGATTAGTTGTCACACCACTCACCAGACCAAGATCCACGGCTGACCTTATCTCATCTAAATTCGCTGAATCAATAAAGAACATACATTAGGCCTCCATTTGCTTAACTACGCGAGCAACTACTTCAGCATCGCGGTAACGTTTTAAAAATTCTTCATCTACTAGTTCAATATCTAGTACAGTCTCAGCCGTCAGGACATATGCCTTATCCTGGATTCTAAGGATCGCACCTTCAACAAAAAATTTCTTCTTTATCCCATCAGAAAAAACTGCGAAGATAAGTCCATTTTTTAATGCGAAGACAGATGGTTCATGCCCTAAGAGAACAACAAACCTTCCATCATCTGTATCACCCCCCAAACTCATGACGTGCAACTTTCTGGACTCAAGAGGAGTAAAAATACTAAGCTCAAAAGTGGACATCTATTTCTCCTTTAGACTAGCGGCCTTCTCCCTCGCTTCGTTCATGTTACCAACCATATAAAAGGCAGCCTCGGGCATATCATCGCACTTACCTTCAACTAGTTCCTTAAAACCAGCTATAGTATCTTTAAGACTAACAAATCTTCCTGGCTGACCTGTAAAGACCTCTGCTACATGAAACGGCTGAGATAAGAATTTCTCAATTTTTCTCGCTCTGTAAACCGTAAGCTTATCTTCCTCAGAAAGCTCTTCCATGCCCAAGATCGCAATTATGTCTTGAAGGGATTTATAACTTTGAAGAATTCCCTTCACCTTTTGTGCAACCTCGTAATGTTCTTGACCCAACACTTCCGGAGAAAGAATCTGTGCACTGGAAGCAAGCGCATCAACTGCAGGGTATATACCGGCTTCAGCAACTTGCCTTGACAGAACAGTTGTAGAGTCTAGGTGAGCAAAAGAGGTAGCTGGAGCTGGGTCAGTGATATCATCTGCAGGAACATATATCGCCTGTACAGAAGTAATGGAACCATGCTTAGTGGAAGTAATACGTTCCTGCAGCCTTCCCATATCCGTAGCAAGCGTTGGTTGATATCCCACTGCTGATGGGATTCTTCCCAACAAAGTAGAGAGTTCTGCACCGGCTTGAGTGAATCTAAAGATGTTATCCACAAAGAAGAGCACATCTTGCCCCTCTTTGTCACGGAAGTACTCAGCCATGGTGAGGGCACTCATCGCAACTTTCGCACGCGCGCCAGGTGGTTCATTCATCTGACCATAAACCAAAACAACCTTAGATTTTTCAGCATGTTCCTTGTCGATCACTCCTGACTCAATCATTTCGTTGTAAAGATCATTTCCTTCTCTGGTTCGCTCACCAACACCTGCAAACACAGAAAAACCGCCATAGGCCTTTGCGATATTATTGATAAGTTCCATAATAAGGACAGTCTTTCCAACGCCTGCTCCACCAAATAGACCAACCTTACCTCCCTTAGAATAGGGTGCGAGTAAGTCGATTACCTTAATCCCGGTCTCCAGAATTTCGGAGGAAGTACTCTGCATATCAAACTTAGGAGGCTCTGCATATATTGAAGAAACCTTATTGGGTTCTGGCACAGGGCCACCACCATCTATAATTTCCCCAACTACATTAAAGATTCTACCAAGAGTCTGCCGACCGACCGGCACACAGATTGGCTTCCCAGTGTCTTGAACAACTTTGTCTCTAGTCAAACCATCCGTCGAGTCCATCGCTACAGCGCGAACTATCCCATCTCCCAATTGCTGCGCAACTTCTAAGTATAAGGTCTTTCCGTTATTGTCGCAGATGAGAGCATTTTCTATTTTTGGCAATACGCAATCCTCGAACTTTACATCAACTGTCGGACCAACGACGCGAACTATTTTCCCGGTACTTACTGGCATCAAAAGACTTACTTAGAAATCACTCAGGATCACATTGTAAGGCATGCACAGACTTTTTCAAATCCCTGGTACGTATAGCAACTTTACAAGAAATTCCACAGGCGAAACAAAAAATAGTCAGTTGAAAAGCGCAAGCGTCTTTACTTCTTAAATGTCTGACAACGTACACGAATCACACCCGCACCACCACTCTGTTGCACATTATCGGAGCCATTCTGAGGACCATCAGACTTACCTCGGACACAGTATCTAGCTGGACAACCACCTCTACCATATTTGGCAGTTTTCTTACATTCAAGCCAGCGTTCATCGAAACGTAAATCCGCTTGTGCCGACCCACCTTTTTTCCGTGCTTCACTTTCATATTCAAGCACCGTACACACTGCTTCCTCTGGTGCTGTGTAAGCTGGTTGACGTGTCTTTAGATCGTAATACGGAACAGAGGAGACACACGACGAATCTTCTACCTTTCCGATAATAGACGGCTTATAGACTTTATTTATAAACCTATCCTCAAATTCACTACCAAATCGAGTAAATGTATCCTTTCTTTTAGGTACCTGGCGCACCTTACCACCGCGCGCAGCAACCAAGATGCTGCAGTGCTCTTTGAGATACTCTTGATCATGAGGATTTACTTTCAAACATCCAGAACCACCATCAGCGGAAGACCCTGAATTACACTTACTGTCTTTATCACGATTTACATTGCCATCATAGCTCTCTTCAAAATTATCCTTATCGCATACATAAAGGATCGAATCCCCACCATCATTTTTGTCGTCCCTTATACTACCCCCAAGACCGACTACAGGTAATAAAACCTTGTCCGAAGCCAAGATATTCATAAAATCCTTCGTGATCATTCTGACTGACACATACTCACCCGAATTACCACCTTTAGTATCAGTACCAGCAGAGCCGGCACCCACTACTTCTATTTCGACTATATCACAATTCGGGCGAGGTTCATTTTTACCATCCCAGAACGGATCAATAACGGTGTCTTTATGTGCTTTTTCCTGAACACGCAGTGCTTTTTCTTTCTGTCCCCCACCCTCATGGGGAGAATTAACAACAGCCCTATAATCATAACAAGGGCCATTTTCTTTTTCGAAGAAACATAGACCCTTGTACAGCGGCGTAACAGGAACATAACATGGACCATCTCCACACTGATTTAATGAGTACTTGTTATCGTCATGATCATCAGGCAGAAAAAACGCCTCTCCCGCAAAATTAGAAAACCGTGTAGCAGCATACTGAACACCTTGGGAAAGATGTCCTAGAAAATGGAAGGGTTTACTACAAGCACCTTTTCCATCTAGATCCACCTTAAGGCAGTATATTGACTGTTCTTCATACTTGTAGGGAATAACACTATTTTTAGACTCCACTTTGTAGAAACCCGTTCGCTTATCAAACGTTAAACTGTCCAACAGTGATTGCTCCGTGTGCGGAATGTCTAATGTGCGTTCGTCGGATGGCACATTCTCACCATCCTTTGTGTGATAGGGAACGAACTTTTTGATATTTTCTCTAAATAATTTTACTCTATCATTGACGACAGTCATATATTCCCGAGGTAGGGAAAATACATTCTTTGGACAGAGCACATTTCCATCCGGATCATCGAGGTAGCGTAACCTTGGTAGGTAACCAGATGGACATATATTAGCTCTTTCATCTTGGCAACGTAGGGTACCTTCATTGCCTATAAAGAACCTTCCATCACCACAAATAGGACATTCTTTCTCGCGACCAGAATCTGCAGATTCACTCTCTACACAGGCGTACCCTCCAACAAAAGCCCCCTTTTGGCAAAGCGGACCCCCACACTTGGACCGCTCTTCTTTCTTTACAATAAGTGGTCTAAAGTATGGAATTGGTTTCTTACCAATACACAGACCAGAGCCACTTTCACAGATTCTTAAACCCGAATAATCTACCGAAGTATACCTATTGAAACAATGTTCCTGTCGAGCCTCAGTCTCTCCACCAAAAACTTGGACAACCCTTGCACATACCTTATTCCTTGTAAGCCTTTTTTCGACTAAAACCGGACCCCACTTACCTCGTTCACTCTGAAGCACTTGCCTGTGGCTTCTATAATCCATCGGATTTGGATAGTCTATATTATATGCGCTCATGTCATTTAAAGTTGAGATCACTACACGCAGCTTAGGATGCATATAATCAGAAGAGCGTACCGGGACAACAGTGACCCTAGGCAAGTAGCAGAGTGTATCAAAAAATGGTGGCGGCATAGGAAGTGGAAACGATATCACGCACCCAAGTTCCATCCCATTGATTGCAGTTTTTTTATCACAAACCGTAACCTGCCTTGCACATAGACACTCCTTAGTGTAGTTTGCGCTTTCTGCACTGCTCCAATTTGTGCAGACATCATCTAGGTTCTTAAAACAGGACTTATCACACCAAGCAGCTCTTGCACGAACGTTTGTCGGAAAAATATACTTACAATCATCAGCAGTGAGAGTCACAAAGTCAGAACTCGTCGTTGAATAAACGTTAATTGCTGGTTCTAGAAAGACATCTGGATCGTGTTCAGGCAAAGAAACAGGCTGCTTGGCCTTACAGAAAGCATCCTTTGGGCAGCAACAAAGACATAGAAAAAACAAAAGCAAGAGAAACTTTTTCAGTTGCATTTGCGGCAAAATATTGGTAACCAGATAGCAGGATTATTGCCTGCTTCCCGCATAGCAGCCTTCATTTTCTCAATCTTCCCGCGGGATGACAAAATCTTCATCTCCTCAACCAGCGAGGAATCAAACTTAAGAATCACAGAGTCACCATTTTGACTGAGGAAGAAACATTTTCCAAAAAGGGATGCATCATCAAGTGTACGCATGATAGAAGCAGAGATAGCGAAAAATCTATTGTACTCCGCTGGCAAAGTATCACTCAACGGCAGGAACATTCTCGTAGCAACGTATTTTTTCCCTACCTCACCCAACCTTTCGAGGAAGGCCGTGTTCTCAGCCGAGAAAAGAACCATACCACCATATTCACTCACTTTACACAAAAACGACTCCCACTTTGATAACGAAGAAAAAAGCCTATTAAAACGAGCTGGGTTCTGTATCACAATTATAAATGGCTTCGCTGATTGGTGACGCACTTCAAGATACTTTGCAATCATGTAAGATGTGATAGACGAGATAACTCTTTCAGGCAAAGACAATCCACCTACCGAAAAACCAAGTCTATCACCAAGGAACCAGCTACTCTTAGCATCACTGGCAAAAAGGTATCCATAACTTTCTTGCAACACCGAAAGCTCACCAAAAATGGACTGAAGATGTACAGCACAGTCGGTCAGACTTCTTTTGTCCGGCGGGATCTTAGATATTCTTTCTACTGCACCAGCAATTTCCTCGGTTTTGGCGTCCTTTGAACAGAACCCCAACAGGATATCATGTAAAACACTGGCATCAGTTATATCAAGCAAATTGCACTTAAATTCCTCACCTTTAACCTCCAAGTAGGACCCTTCCAACGCGCGTACAAACACCTCCGAAAGACATTGATCATCCACTATCAAGAACTCAGCACCGAGCCTCACAACTGACTCTAACAAGAGGAAATTCTGCAACTCAATGCTACTGGATTTCTCTTTACCAAAGATAACGGCGTGGCTTTTAGTTCCGGGAAAACTAAAGTAGTGTAACTCCCCTTCAAGCGAAACAAATTTGGTAAGACATTTACTCACATCAGCCAAAACAGAGCGAAAATGCGCATGCGTAAAGGAAAATGAATTGGCCTCCTTTAGTAAAGCTATCTCCCATTTTCTCATTCTGGAGAAACTTCCAGGTAGATTACCCCAGAAAGTATCCTCCAAAAGTAGGTCGTCACGTACAATCATAAAACCCTGCTGCGAGAAAAGCTTTTCACAATTCGCGACAGTAAGACCAAGTTCCTCTAAAGAATCAGCAAAAAGTGTCACCTTGAAGGAACGCTTACAGAACTCTTCCAGCCTCTTCTCCTTTATATGCTCCGCAACAACGTCCTTGAAAGAAGCACTTTGATAAACCGAATCATTCACAACTGCTATTAGTTCAAGACTTTCCTCAAAGACACCCCTAATATCCTCTTCTGTAGTCCTTGCTATAACCTCTGTGATTACCATCCTGCTTTGGATGCCCAGGAATTTTGCTATAAATTGGGCATTCTCAAGATTTCTAAAACTCTTTACCGAAAAGCTCGCACCAAAAGTTCTTTTGTCTCCATGTATCTCAAAAGTGTTGAAACCGAAAAACACTTTTCTATCAGAAAGCAGTTCTGTTGATATATCTCTAACACCACTATCAAGACCAGCTTTTGAAAGCCCAAGCAACGCGGAAAAGAAATCCATCATCTCTGCTTCACAAAGCAACACAGGATTGTAGTCTGCCAATTCAGTGCAAACTACCGCGACCGCATCTTCTAAACCTTTTATGACTATTTTAGAAGCAAACTCATGAAATCTTTTAAGCAAGGTTTTCAAGAGAAAATCGACCCGCCCAACCGCACATTCAAGAGCCGATTCCGATACAATCGATATGAACAATTCATTCGAAAATTTATTCTCTTTTTCTACCAATCCACGATAGGCATCAGATAAGCTCACTGCAAACTCGGCCATGCTCACAGCTTCAGCGCGGGGCGACTTAACAGACGAGCGCACCACATTGACCCAGAGAGCCAAACAACCGAATTCACTCGAATAAAGCACCTTCTTAAACAAAGAACGCATCCTCTCCAAGGAAGATGTGGTGAACCTAAAATCTGATAGCTTCACCACCCTTACCAGAGTACCATTCGTGTTTAGAACAGTACTCGAGTCGTAAAAACAAGAGGCCTGAACATTCCGTGAGACTTCCTTTGTATACAAACCACCTACCATGATCTATCACACAAATGAGTGAAACAGACACATCTTCAAAAAGGATTAAGGAAAAATCACTCTACACTTTTGTGGACATTAACTTTTTCCTCCACCTGCAACTTCGCCCCCCGTACATTTGTATTCCGTTCCTAAAATCCAACCCATAATTGTTTGTGCGCGCCAAAAACAAACATCATTCCGGCTGCAACGATAATAACATACCTATCGATACCTTCCCTACAAAGAAGCTGTACCCAGTAATAATAATTACGAGCGTTGCTATAGCCTGCGAAATCGGGCCAGAAAGTTGAGTTACTATATTACAAATTACACGGGACACCGTACTATCACTATCTGTAGAAGCACCTGCTGGACCAGCATACACTGGGGCTACAAGCACAAACATACAACACAAAACCAAGCACCACAGAAACGTTTTCTTCATTCTGAAACCTTTTAAAACCACCATTCATGGGCATTGTATGTTAGTAATGCTAAAAAATCTATGATCACGAAACAAGCAAAATGTCCAAAATGGTTATAATTTTAACTGATGCCAACTCACTGAGGAGCCATACATCCTCCAGGGAGTGATCAGAAGAAGGTAGTCAGGCATTCCTTAATCTTGGAATGGTGGCAATATAACTTAGGAATAACTCAACAAATTATTTAGACGCACCACCTGCGAGAACACTTCCACCTTTACACTGATAAGCTTTTTGACCAAGTATCCAACCCATAATTGTTTGTGCACCAAAGACAAACATCATTCCGGCTGCAACGATAAATAACATACCTATCGATACCTTTCCTACAAAGAAGCTATACCCAGTAATAATAATCACAAGTGTCGCTATGGCTTGTGATATCGGACCAGAAAGTTGAGTCACTATGTTACAAATCACGCTTGACACTACATCACTGCCTCCGCTACCGCTTTTTTGCGCTTCTGCTGGCTGCACAGAGAACAATATGCAACATAGTATCAAACAGAACATTGTTACTTTATTCATCCTTTGTTTCCTCCTCAGCAAGGATCTCAGGGGATTCTATAATAAAATTATTAAATCACTACTTACCTATTAGGATAAAAAGGTAAATTCTTAGCACTTAACTGTAGATCCAAAGGAAATCATCCAGCAAAAGCGATATCAGATAAAAGTAAGATCAAACTGATCCCTATAAAGGGGCAGCCCAGTATCATGGTTTTACTTTCAATGCCTCTATAAAGGCCTTCTGCGGAATGTCGGCCTTCCTATACTATGCATTCTCTTTTTACCCTTCTTCTGCTTCTCAAGAAGCTTCATTCTTCTTGTTCTGTCACCGCCATACAATTTTGCAGTAACGTCTTTCCTATATGGATTAACAGTTTCCCTTGCGATGACTTTTCCCCCTATTGCAGCTTGTATTGCGATTTTATACTGCTGTCTAGGAATTAATTCTTTCAGGCGCGCACATATTTCCCTCCCGCGCCTTTCAGCATTTGGACGGTATATCATCACTGAGAGAGCATCTACCTCCTCACCGTTAATGACAATGGAAAGCTTCACAAGCTCGCTCAAACGATAACCATGAATCTCCCAATCCAGACTAGCATAACCCTTCGATACAGATTTCAATCTATCATAAAAGTCAAAAACTATTTCAGAGAGCGGTAAATGTATGTGAGAATCGCTTTGTTATCTACATAACCCAGATCAATTTGTTCACCTCGTTTCTCATTGCACAAATTTATCACTTCCCCTATGTAATCCCCGGGTAACATTATGGAAGCCTTAATCCAAGGTTCTTCTATATGATCTATTTTGCTTGGGTCAGGCATTTCCGTTGGATTGTACAACTCTAAAACGGAACCATCTTTCATGTGGATCCTGTACACAACACTTGGCGCCGTAAGAACAAGTGCAAGATCAAATTCTTCATCCAATCTTTCAGTGATTACTTCTAGATGCAACATACCTAGAAACCCACACCGAAAACCATGCCCTAAAGCTGATGAAGACTCTGATTCAAACGTGAAACTCGAATCATTTAGATAAAGCTTTTCTAAGCCCTGACGGAGCTTTTCAAACTCATCTGAACTAACCGGAAAAAGACTACAAAATACAACTGGCCGAAGCTTCTTGAATCCAGGCAAACATTCTGTACACGGGTTTTTCGCATCTGTTATCGTATCACCGATATTACAGTCCCTAGCATTCTTTATCGATGCAGTAAAAAATCCTATTTCACCTGCACCGAGCTCAGCTACGTTTCTTTTCTCTGGAGTAAAAATTCCAACCTTTTCAACACAATACTTATTCCCATTTGACATCATTTCAATTGTCATACCGCTCTTTATTGAGCCATTTTTCACACGTACGAGTATTACAACACCAAGATAAATATCGTACCAGCTATCAATAAGTAGTGCTTGAAGCCGTTCACTTACATTACCCTCCGGTGGTGGTATGTATTTCACAATGCTCTCAAATAAATCCACAATGCCCAGGCCCAATTTAGCAGAAACCTCAACAGCATTTTCAGTACTTATACCAATCACATCCCTGATTTGAGCCCTCACCCTTTCTGGTTCAGCCGAATCCAAATCAATTTTGTTAATTACAGGTATAATTGCATGATCGTTGTCTATCGCTTTATAAACATTTGCGAGGGTCTGAGCCTCTAAACCTTGCGTGGCATCCACAACTAGCAGAGAACCCTCACATGCTGCAAGCGATCTACTTACCTCATATGAAAAATCCACGTGACCCGGCGTATCAATCAAATTGAGCACATAAACCTCCCCATCCTTGGCGGTATACTTGAGCATTACCGTCTGAGATTTGATTGTGATACCTCGCTCTCTCTCTATTTTCATTGAGTCAAGCAGTTGTTCCTTCATTTTTCTCGGATCTACAGCTTTGCACTCCTCCATTAATCTATCAGCAAGTGTAGATTTACCATGATCTATGTGAGCAATAATTGCAAAGTTCCTAATGTTTTTCATGAAATCTTTTTTAGTACAGACATTCAGGACAACTAATCAGAAGAGACAAGACATGCACCCCTACTATCTACAAGCCACACACATTCTAAACAGTCAGGCTTCTAAAAGGTACTATAACAACCCTAAATCACCAGGAGTATAACATTGGAGCAGCTAAAAGTACCCACCCACCTAACTAAGCTTCATCTTGTAGCTGCACTTTCTATCATAGTGATGGCGTTATTCAAGCCATATAGAGCAAAAAACGATCCTATTCTTGGTCCTTCGTTCTGACCAAGCAATATCTGGTACAGCACCTGAAACCACCCTTTTATGTCTGAAAATACCCTTCTTCCTTACCAACAAGATATACGACACGCTGTATGTCATCCGCTGTAGCATCGGAAGGGATTTTACTCAATTCCCGAGATAAGGCTAGCAAGGCCTTGGCTTCGCACTCAGTTGGTACTCTATAAATCTTATTTGAAGCTACGAAGTCTTTATAATATGCAATTGCATGATCGACCAACCTCCCCAGTAGGGGATCATTTTCAGGTGTTACGGTTGGACTATAACGTCGTATAAAACCCCAAAGTACTGGAATTCTCGGGATTACATGCAGAGGCAAGATTCAGAAGCAACGAATAGCTAATTCCTTTTGTTACGTTTCGATCTTTTGCATCAATGAAGCTGAGAGGATTTGTCAGATCACCCTCCTCGAAAGACTCAGAAAAACGCAGGTAATCATCAACACTCCGCGGAATAACATCAAAATACAGACGCTTCGCCCTTTTAGGATTCTGAAACATAAAAAACGCTAGACTCTCCCAGGGAGCATATTTAAGCCATTCCTCTATCGCGAGACCATTACCTTTAGACTTCGAGATTTTTTTACCTTCTTCATCGAGAAAGAGTTCATAAACAGAAAGTTCTGGAGGTTCAGCACCCAGTATGCGGGCGACTTTTGCGGACAAAACCGCAGAAGGAGTTAAGTCTTTTCCATGAAACTCAAAATCCACATTAAGTGCCGCCCAACGCATACCCCAGTCTACCTTCCATTGCAACTTACAGTTACCCCCAATCACAGAAGATTCAACTAATTTTTCCGCATTCCGGATCTTCATAGATAATGCTATCTTCTTTAAGCTCGACAACTTCCGCTTGAAGCACCTTACCATCTCTAACCGGAAGAAAAGGACTGTATGTTTGCTGTCTTTCGTCACCAAGGGTTGGCCTTATTAAGTCCAGGAGCTCTTGGTTATGCTTTAATGCAAGGAGCAATTGTTCATCGAATATCCCAGATTTATAGCACTCAGTTGAGCTTTTAAATTCATATTCAAAGCCAAAAAGATCTAAAAAAGACATCAGCCTTGCATTCATGTGCGCACCATAACTCTCATGCGTACCGAAGGGATCTGGAATTGAGGTCAACGCGTACCCAATGTACTGACGCACCTCATCAGGATTTGGAACATTATCAGGTACCTTCCTCAGTCCATCCATATCATCGGAGAAACAGATAAGCTTCATTTTTACATTAGGAGAAAGATATTGCAGCGCTTTCATAACCATTATGGTTCGCACCACTTCTCCGAATGTGCCTATATGAGGCAAACCTGAAGGACCATACCCAGTTTCAAAAAGTATTATCTTGTCATTTTTCACCCTTGGCAGTAGTTTTTTTGCCTCTTCTATTGGCCAGGCAGTTTGTATTTCCATTTCCAATCGGTAAAGAGCTTTCGGACTGAAGCGTTAATGTTAGCACAAAAAACGGTAACCGCATCTATTGGGCACACCTTTTAAAATTAGTTAGAAACTTATTGGAAATAGCATAGTTATTATATTTTTATGCGATAATTAGCAAAATTTAAATAAAAAATATTTCTCTGAATTTCTTTACCTTCATTGAACCCTGTGCTACGATGGGGCGGTGTGTTTATTTATTCAATTTTTTATGAAGCATAGAGCAAATAAAAGCTGCGTAACTCACGCTAGTTGGTGGTCTAAAATTTATTCAGGAGCTTTTTTAGTGCCTCAAAACATGCGAGGCGCGTCATGTCTTTGCAATACCCAATTTAAACATGTCAGAGATGACTAGCAGCATAAGACATAATTTTATTAGGAATTTCATAAATAGCTTAACAAACCAACTTTACCAGGAGGAATCGGTACCATGTTAAATACTCGTACAATATTATCGCGGCTCCGCGAGGCAAGAAGAATTATCCTTGCATCCCCAGGACTAGATCCAACTCAAAAAATACAACAATTTAGAGCGACACTGTTTCAGCAACTTAGTACCGCACCTGAAGTAATATCAGGAAGAGTATCCCGAGTAGTAGAGACAGTAGATAAAGCAATCCAGAATAGTGGAACATCTGGTGCACACTCTTTAGCATCTTCCTATCTCGGTAGCGGTGAAGTCAGCCGTAGAGCAGCGCGCGCCGCATGTATAGATGTAGATTACGCATCAGCAAAAATCTTAGTATCCAAGGAAGCTGCATCAAATAGTCCAGCCAGTTGCATTGCTAGGATGTACTGCACTTTCATAAAAGAAGCTGTTGAAGGAGGTACGCAGAATCAACTAACTCCAGACACGAAACTGACCTCGTCAGCGTCTGAGAGTGCCAGCAGAAGCGGTATCCAACAATAACTTTAACAGAGATCTAATTGCCAAGCTGCCATTTCTACTACTATAAGATAAGAAACATGGCAGCTGGGTTCAGCTAAACGATTATTCCACTACATTTGAGTTCGTAAAAATCTGACAGAGCTGCTTTTCCCTTTCTACAGAAAAAACATGGCAGCTGGTACTACTATTAAGCTGAATTACCATTCAAGTGCATCTCTGCCCACATACATCGCAATACGGATCCCTCATGATAACTGCATTTCTGAAACGGTTATTAAGAATATCGCAAAAAACAAGTTTGCCTGCTTTTTCTGGGTTAATATGCAAAATCTCCTGAATTACTTTCATTGCTTGAATACTTCCTATTGCATTGGCTGCAGCACCAATCACTCCACCTTCCTCGCATGAACCTTTAGAACAGGCTTTCGGCTCTTCTGGACAAAAACACCTATAACAGGGTGAGTCCTCAGAGGCAAAAGGCTTTAGGACAATAACATACCCAGAATATCCGGTAACTCCCCAGAAACCAAAACTTTTCTTTTTAAAAAACACAATTCATTAAGATAGAATCTAGTCTTAAAATTGTCCGTACAATCAACAACTACTTCACATTCTTCGATCACTTCCGGGCAGTTCTGTATTCGCATTGGATAGCAAGAGATCTTGCAATCCGAATTAAATGCGTTGAGCCTTCTTTTGGCCGCATACACTTTAAGCTGTTGTACCGATAAATTATCAAAAAGAAACTGCCTATTCAGATCAGACTCAGAGACCCTATCGAAATCCACAATGACAATTTCACCCAACCCGGCGGCAGCAAGATTGTACAAAACTGAACACCCAAGCCCTCCTGAACCAATGACTGCAACCTTCGAGTCAAGAAGTGCATACTGCCCTTCTTTACCAAAAAGACCAAAGTGTCGTAAATACCTACGATTCACAGAACAGCCATCTACCAAAGTGCATTATCCTCTCACCACAAACAGCGGCAAATCAATTATTCTCCGTACTGATGCAAGAAACAACCACGGAACAGCGCACTTGTTCAAGTAGGACACTCACTTCACTAAAAAGCTAAAAATCCGAAGAAAGCGAAATAATGTTCAAACAATTGATAACCTGCTATCATACCTAGAGTTGGGACTCTAATTAGGTGAACACTGACGTTATCATAATAGGGGCTGGTCCTGTTGGAATATTTGCAGCTTTTCAGGCTGGTATGTTGGGCATGCAGGTGCACGTGGTTGATTCACTATTTCCATCGGTGGACAGTGTACAGCACTTTATCCAGAGAAATTCATATACGATATACCTGGGTACAAACAGATCACTGCTGCCGCGCTTATTTCGAATTTAGCTGATCAGGCTGAGAGATTTAATCCAATGTACCACACCAGTCAATTTGCAACGCATATGGATAGGTCGGACACATCCTTTACAATAAGAACAAGTAAGGGAATTGAGATCACCGCCAGAGCAGTCATCATAGCAGCGGGAGCAGCAGCGCGTTCGAGTACAACAGAATTCCAATAGAATCGAGCAACGTTTACGAGGGAAAATCACTTTTTTATAGCATAAAGGATCCAAGTGTTTTCGCTGGTAAGGTTGTTGCTATAGCCGGTGGCGGAGACTCTGCTGCAGACTGGGGTATGATGCTGTCTAATATAGCCAGAAAGGTGTACTTGATACACAGACGTTCGAAGTTTAGATGTTCGGATAGTACATTTGGAAACCTCAAGTCCCTAGAAGAAAGAGGAAAACTTAAGATACTCACTCCGTATCAAATTACTAGTTTAAGGGAAACAAAGGCCAAATCACTCATGTCGAGCTTAGTGGGCTTACCGGTGAATCGGTCACCTTAGAGGCTGATTACCTTTTAGCCTTTTTCGGCCTCAAGCCATCGTTACGACATCTCGAGGAGTGGGGCCTAGATATCACTCACCACCGTATTAATGTCGATCCACTTACTTGCAGCACAAATATCAATGGCGTGTACGCGGTTGGAGATGTGGCGTATTACGACTCAAAATTAAAACTCATCCTTTCTGGATTTTCCGAAGCGGCAACTGCGTGTCATCACATCCGCGAAAAATTATGGGCGGAGATGTATACAATTTTCGCTACTCTACAAACATGCACGAAATCTTCAGATGAGAAAGACATGAGCTCCATCCCGGTGGCAGAAACATGTCTTCTAACTGTTCTACCACCAGTGCAAATCGAGGATTAGGGACTGATAGTCCATTGTGAGAAGGGAGGCTTGCAATATGATATCAGGAGTTAATATCAGGAACCGTCAAAGAAAAAATCTATATTGATACCCCTATAGGCAAAACCCACACCAATCAAACACTAACAGACCAATTCCTTCAACGTGGATAGGAGTTTTTTGTGTGCAACCGTCATCTGTTGACCAGTCTCCATTATTTTCACAATTAACTCCTTCTTTGAGAGCTCTTCCTCACCAAGAATGACCGCAACTGCGCTTTTTTCGGCACGTTTCATTCTTGACCTGACACCAAGCCCATAGCACATATCAACACATAATCCCTCACTGCGTAGGTAAAATAGTAGTTTTAGCGCCTCTCTTTCTGCAACCTCCCCAATGGGAACAATCGAGATAATCCTCTCATTTGCAGGTGTCCAAACCGTCATCGCATCAATTAAGCGTTCAATTCCCGCAGCAAACCCGACTGACTGCACTTTTTTTCCGCCCAAATTCTCTGAAAGTTGCTCATATGCTCCACCTCCCAAGAGCGCATCCTGCGCACCAAGATCAGGACTGGTACATTCGAAAATTAAACCAGAATAGTAATCTAATCCTCTGACCAATCTATGATCTATAGAAAACTTAATATTGAGGAGTTTTAGTGTATCACAAATTGATTCGAACTCCTTGAGAGCATCACTAGTATGGTAATCCAGAATTCTTGGTGCACCCAGGACAATTTCTTTCTCAGATGGATCCTTTGAATCTAATATTCTCAATGGATTTTTTTTCAACCTGAGTAAACTATCAGCCGAAAGGTGGTCTTTATATTGGAGAAAATACTCGATAAGTGCAAGCTTATACTCCTCCCGAGTTCTTGTACAACCAAGTGAATTAATGCGTATTTCACATCCTATTCCAATTTCTCTAAGAAACGATGTTGCCAAAACTACAGCTTCAACAGTCCAAAGATAATGCCTTGATCCGATCCATTCAAAATTCACCTGATGAAATTGCCTATATCTCCCTTTCTGTGGTCTCTCATATCTGAACAGAGGACCAAAAGAAAATAACCGAACAGGTGATTGAACATGCTGAAAATTCTCTACAAATGCCCTGGTTACGGCAGCTGTAAATTCTGGTCTTAGGCAAATATTGTGATCGCTTTTGTCTTGAAATGAATAGATTTCTTTATTTACTACATCTGACGTTTCACCAAGGTTCCTAATAAAGAGCTCTGTATACTCAATGATCGGAGTATCAAGTTCGGTAAACAAATACCGAACCGAAAGATTCTTAGCCACTTGCTCAATGAGATGCATCTTTTCTAGCTGCTCACCAAACAGATCCCTGGTCCCTTTGACGTTACTGATTTTTATACTCATCTTCTGTCCATAGTTTCATAGATAGTGCATGCAGGCCAAGTTTGAAGTGCTCCTCAAGTATTTTGAAAATCATCCTGTGTCTAGAAATTTTTGATAGACCTCTAAAAGAAGGTGACACAACAACTATTTCGAAGTGAGAATCTTGGGAATGATCAACGTGGCCTCTGTGACTTTCCGAAATATTTTTTACTTCACAGTAAACAACATCCAAGACATTATATATGGAAGTCTCAATTTGTTTGGATCTAGTACTTTCATCAACAGACATAGCTTTCTCAAACAATTGCTCGATATATAACTGAAAAAGACTACATGAAAAAGAACATTAGCTGCAATGCAATATTGTAAGCTCGCGGTCTCATATTTTTGAATAACAACACAGAGAACCTAGAGTCAAAAATCCAACAAGAACCAAAGGAATCGCCGCTGAAAGATTATTACCTGTCGTTGCAATAAGAAACATTGTAAAAGCAGGCGCCATACCTCCAAAAAGTGCACTGGAAATATTTCGTGAGATCGCAAGTCCTGTATAAAATCTCAGAAGGAAATATTTCGTACACAGCAGTACTCACGGGACCTAATGAGAACCCTGTTATTACTACAAATAATATCTTCGCAATAATCATATAACCCAGGCCACCACTCTCTATAAGAAAAAAGATTGGATAGGCAGAAACAATCGCAAGTATAGCGGCCAGTGAAAGTATCAATTTTCTACCGAATAAATCAGATAGCAGCGCCGAAAATAACGTTAATACACCAAGCAAAAGCAAGAACAGTAAATGTACTAATCCAGCGTTTGTGCCAGATAAACCCACTTTACCCACAAAGTAGACATCTAAGAAAACAAGAAAAAGATACAGACTTGTTTCTTCCAAACTGTCTATTCCAATAGCAACAAAAAACGCCTTCTTATACTTCCTGAAGAGCATCGCTATTGGTAGGATGTCGGCTCTAGTGGCATTCTCAAAGATTGGTGTGTCACTAAGTGTGTTTCTAAAGACCGCACCTAAAACACCCATAAACGTCCTATAAAGAAAGGTACTCTCCAACCCCAACTTAAGAATGCTTCTTCAGGAATTACATTCTTACAGAGTAGAACTACAACACTGCTCATTGTGGCACCTATCACTGCACTGAGTACCTCAAAACTGCCAAAAAATCCCCTATATTTGGGAGGACTGCATTCTATCAAAAAGAGTACATTACCAACTTCCCCTCCAAGAGCAAATCCTTGAATTAATCTAATCAAAATGAGCAAAACAATCGCCAACGTACCAATACTATGATACGTCGGCAAAACCGCCAGCAGGCCCACAGGCAAGAATCATCATCAGAGATAGCAGAACCCCAATTTTTCTACCGTATTTATCTCCTATGTGGCCAAAAAAAACCGCCCCTATTGGCCTCATCAAGAAACCAACAGCAAACGTTCCAAAAGATGAGAGGAGTTGTGCTACTGGGTTAATTTCAGGGAAGAATAAAATATTGATGACGCCTATAAGGTGACCATAAAGTGCATAGTCGTACCACACAAGACTATTACACAGAAGGGTTACGGCAATTTGTCTAACAAATCCAGACTTCTCGGACATGGCACACTACCACACAGTAGATCGGACAAACAAGCTACAATCTAGACTCTCCAGATACAGCATGTTACTAAAGCGAGTCAGAACAAAGACTAAATAACGAAATGAGAAACCACTCTTTTCTTAAGCCAAACTCTAGACTCTAAAAATCCTCGGACTAGAAAGTAGCTTAAAAAGCTTCACATGTCCATTATTACGTAGAGACAAAGCATTGGTTGTTCCTCTCCGGACACACATTGTGGCTGTCCCCGTTCAGGGTGGATGTGAATTGACTAGAGTATAGATAGTCTGCTATCAGTAGGTAAGGCTCTCTTCCCAAATAAATGCCACATTCATCAAAAATCCTACGCACACTTAGGGATGCTTATAGGAGTAAAACACTTTGGCTGATAATAGGTCTGATACTGGTACGCAGTCTGCTTTACGAACCGTTCATCATACCTTCGGGTTCAATGAAAAAGACACTTTTGGCCGGAGACTACATAGTCGCTTCTAAGTATGCCTATGGATATAGCAAGTACTCTTTCCCATTTTCCCCACCTTTTATAAGAGGAAATCCAAGAATTTTCTACGAGCCTCCAAAACGCGGAGATGTAGTAGTTTTCAGAAACCCCCACAAGGACAGCACAAATTACATAAAAAGAATTATCGGACTGCCAGGAGATAAGATCCAACTCATTGGCGGCAGAGTGTATGTGAATCACAAACCCATAGAAAGAGCAGAAGATGGAGTTTTTATGGACTCTAGTACACCAGAAGTACAATGCTTCGTAGAAATCCTGGATAGTAAACTTACATATCCAGTACTACAGAAAACAACTGAGGGACCGGCAAATAATACCGGCACATATCATGTACCACAAGGGCATTTTTTCGTCCTTGGTGATAATAGGGATAATTCGACTGATAGCAGATTCCTCGCATCTGTAGGCTTCATTCCAGCAGAGTATTTAGTTGGCAGAGCAGAGCGTATTATGCTTTCATTTGGTACAACAGAAAACAGCTTCATACCAAAAAACTACGCTTGGAAAGAACGTGGAAATCACTTCGTCCAGAAGAACTGGCCCAAAAGAAAAGATAAAACCATCCAGAATGGGACTAACGGCTCAAATAGTAAACTTTTGGAACCGTCCCTTTTTTATACTGTGCGACCGACGGAGTCACGTCATACATTAATCTTAGAGCCGGGCATTTAACACAAACATTACACTATAACCTTCCCCGACAGCATTTCTGCATCACTGCAACCCATTATCTTGGTACGTATGATGCCAGCATCATTACTTAACGCGCTATCTAGTTTCACTAGACAAAAATTTTCACTCCTTCCAATATCATCTCTCTCAAGTACAAGGTTGTGTATACTACCAAGTTGCGCGGCATTAAATATTCGCAAGTTCTCCTTTCCCAATTCTATAAGCTGCTTTGCACGTCTCTTTTTGACTACTCCATCCACCTGAGGCATTAAGGCAGCCTTCGTCCCTTTTTAGGCGAAAAAGGAAAAACGTGTAGGTATGGAATAGCAAGTCTTTTGATTAATTCGTAACTATTGCGGAACATTTCTTCGGTCTCTGTTGGAAACCCTACGATTATATCGGCACCAAAGCCAGTTTCCGGACGAACAGCTAAAATCTTCGAATGAAATTCAACAACCTGTTCAGAGTGTGTCTCCTTTTCATCCGCTTCAGGATAATGGAATCGCCCGACTGTATACTTAAGCAAGTGTGGCATTAAGCGAGTCTCCATAGCAAATAATTCGACAAAATCATCACCAAGTTCAGAGACGTCAACAACAGAGATAAACGCAATCTCTTTAGCTCCGGACACCACTAAGAATTTCTTTTAACAAATAAACCAATGCTGGTTTGCCAAAGAAATCTTTTCCATAATCAGTTATATCAACCCCAGTAAGCACGACCTCATTTATACCAGCAGACCATTTTACGGACTTCCGAAACAATTTTCATAGCATCTGAAGAACGATTCTTACCCCTGGCAAGAGTGATTGCACAAAAGGCAATCATGATCGCATCCATTTTGAATCTCAAGAAAAGCCCGTTTACGCACAGTGGAAACCACAGGCATTATCGTGCCAGAAAAAGCAGTTTCAGATGCATTAGTTATATCGGCAACTGCTATCTTTTGCTCGGAAGCATAACTTTCAGCGTTTAACTTTTCGACATTACCAAGAACTTTAAAAACTCCAGGCATGTGAGAATACACGTTAGGATCAAGTTGGGGACCACAACCAACAACTATGATCTTTTTTTCAGGTTCTTCTTTGTGACATTTCCTTATCTTCTGCTTTACCTTACGTACAGCTTCATTTGTGACAGCGCAAGTATTAATGATGATAAAATCTCTTCTATCTCGGATACCTACAAGATTTTCAATGAGGTCGCTCTCATAAAAATTTAGACGACACCCAAAAGTGATAACTTTCACCATTAATTTATCGGAAAAGCTAAGTAAGTTAAAAGTTATCACCTTTATTGGGACAAAGGATACCCTTGTGAAATTTCAT
The DNA here is from genome assembly GCF_009856525.1 of Neorickettsia findlayensis. Taxonomy (NCBI): domain Bacteria; kingdom Pseudomonadati; phylum Pseudomonadota; class Alphaproteobacteria; order Rickettsiales; family Anaplasmataceae; genus Neorickettsia; species Neorickettsia findlayensis. The sequence continues at coordinate 699,757 of NZ_CP047224.1, forward strand.
TTCACGCAAAGTCTAGTTTTGCTAGAATACTCAATTCCAGTAAGACTAACTAAATTTATCTACAGCCTTGCATTGTTAAAAATTCGACCAAAACTATAATAACTGTTACAAACGGAATGCTAGAGCAACACCAGGAAGCTTCATAGCCTGAACTATTTATTTACTCTTTGCTACTACTTTTACTTCAACGGAGCGATGAAAAACACAGACTATTAACAGTGTTAGATAAAGTAATTATATACGTTTCCGAAGAAAGCATTACGCTATTCGAGACAACCAGCGAAGATGGCAACATTATTTCATGTAAAAGCGTAGATCTACAAAAGATCGCGGAGATAGTAAACTTCAGCGACGCCACCTGTTATATTGGTATACTGTCCTTCAAAACCTGGTCAGAGGTTCTTTACAAGAGGCTTTCCCTTTATATCGTACATCAATATAAACTCCTTATTGAGAAGGACGATACTCGAAGAAGAGTGTGGACACTATGCTTTATGCGAATACTTTTCCAGCAGTAAGACTGCGAATAGATTGTTCTACTCCTTTGTATGTTCGAATATAAGCCCAGAGATCGAACGATTCATCGATAGTGCTGGTAAGAAGTGCAAGGGAATCTTTTTCCCCTTTTTAGAAATAGGAGAAATTTCAAAAAACATATTTGGCCCATTCAACAGGCTACAAAGGGAGAATGTAGTTCTCGTTTACAACCCTACACATACCTTGACTGTTGTTCGACTCACTAAAGAGCATATCCCCTTAGAAATAGTAAACATAAAACTAGAGCAAAATACCCCAACAAGAATTGGTGGGGAGATATTGCAGAAAATTGAAGATCTTGCCCTCAGGAAAAGCAGCAATATTGCTGTCATAGCAACCAAAACGATAAACCAAATCATAAAAAGCGAAGAAAAACTTGCTGATATGTTTTTTACTTACACCATACGAAGCAGCGATACTACTCAAAGTGGAAAAATTCTTTAGAGAAGATGAGGAAAGGGGTGAGTTACTTTCGCTACAAACATACTCCTGGGAAAAACGAAATACAGAACATTGCCAAGAAAACATGCACTCAAAGAAAGACAACGTTCTAAGGAAAAAAGCCTTTCTTTAGGGAGCCTTTCATGTTTCTGCTGGTAATCCTAATAGTCTTTTTCGGTGAAATAAAATTGCATAACTATGCAAACAAAAACCACGCTATTTCTAAAGAGCTAATCCACCTGGAAAAAGTAATAAGCAAATTGAGGCTAGATCTCGATAATTACGACGCACAGTCTAAAGAAAAAATAAAGCTCTACAAAGTATTTCAAAGCCCACATAAATCCCCTGTGGACTACTTAAGAAAACTAGAAAATCAAGTTTCTCTACAGAGAGTACGCATCGAATATGATGGAGAGAACATAGACCCTGAGAAGCGGATCACCCTATACATTGAAGGGAACGCATATGTCGAAACAGCTGCAATAGCGGAGGAGTTAAAGAAATACTATACGAATCATTGCTTAACTTTAAACGGTAAGGTGATAGCACCGTAGTATGGGAGGAACGCACCGTGTTCAGATGTTATCTAAGGTATAGTTTGCTTTTATTCTCGTTCCTTCTTTTATGCGGAGCCGCTCTGTACTACAACACGCGTATTTTGGAAGTTACACATCAGCTAAGACTGAATACGTGGGAAGCCATTAAGCAACAGTCCGACATCGAAAGGGCAAAAGCTGAAATCAGAAAATTAATAACAGAGGATTCCCTTGCAACACAGATCATCTTCGCAAAACAAAATAGAGAATTTAAACCTTTTGTTTGAACTTATCAGGGATGACTATGACCTTGAAAATTATAATTTTCTTATTCAACACTCCATCAGGGTGGATACTGTCAAGCAATCCTCATTCTATGACGTCATCTTAACTGATGTAACGCTCTCCTTCACCGCAGATTCTAGAATGAGATTCTATATGTTTCTGGATGAAGTGATCAGCAAGATACCAGGTCATGTACACATTAAATCGGTAGCCTTTACGATGATAGAAAACACATTATATGTGGTTCTAGACCTTGGAATTTATACACTTAGTGTAAAAAACCTTTAATCTACAAAGGGCCATAATTCCAGAAGCGTTAGTATACCAAGAAAAATGCTACAATTAGAAACTATTAAGTCCTGTTGTTTTGAAGTCTTCCTTATCCGGAATTAGTACCTCCGGTTTTGCTTTCCCTTGTTATTTAGTAAAAGAATGAGTTTTTTATCCGTAGATAATGTTGCCAACGTATAGGTTCAAAGGACGGTTTATATTTTTGATTACTGATACTGCGAAAAAAGTAGCAGTAACGGTTCTCAATGAGTATCTCGGAGAAATAGATCAACAATACATACGCATAAAAACACAAAATACGAACAGAATCTGTGTAGATATCTTAGCTCCTGATAGGAGCGTTCTCATGAAGGCCCAGATTGTCTTAGATACATCTGCTAAACACGTCCTGCGTGACCCAGAAAGACTACTTTTTGAGTTCTTGTATAATATAACAACCACTATCACTCCTTCAGATACACTTGCTGAATGGATTTTATCCAAACTCGCTTCACTGCAGGATGAAAACACACCTGGAATAAAAGATCGCTATGAAATGGCAACAAAAACCCTTAGAGAACTAAAGAGAAAATCGCAGATTTTTGGAATTTTCAGTATTGTTTTTTGCGTATACTTTATTACTGCAGCAACTGCATTAATTGGTGCCGCTCTAACCAATAATACTCAACTAAGGAAATACGGCCTACCAACTTTCATTACACTCACGTCTGTGTTTGTTTCTCTAGCAATTGCATTTGCAGTTGCAACGTTTTGTATGAAAAAGGAGATAAAGAAAGCAGATGTAGTGTTTAGCAACATACATAGTGAACTACTTGCACTTTGTGAGTTACCAGTAGAAGAATTAGCACAAATGTGTAATCAGTATCTACAAGAAAAAAAGATGGGAATAGAGCTAGTCAAACCGGTCACGGTACACGAAACCACGCCAGAAGTAACAAGCTTGGGCTCTCGACAGAACGAGGAGCAGTACGAGCGCCATTAGGATAATAAAAATATAAGGACTACTCAACTTTAGATCTGCAGAAACACATCTTATGTTTCATAGAACACTCTGATTCAGCCTCTCTACGAGAACTAAGAAGACATAATTCAGCCAGGCAGCGTATAAATTTCGGATGCGCAGAAAGGGTTGGAACTCTAAAATATCCCACCTTAGCTAATGATGCATATTCAACATCCAGCTCTACACGTGTCTCTGAATGCTCGGAAACGAATGCGATTGGTACAACTACTATAGGTCGTCCTGAGTGAGACCGTATAGTGCTTTCCGTGTCAGGACAAAGCCATTTTGCTTTACCAACTTTACTCTGATAGCATAATTCCCAATCCAAGTTTTCTATTTTTAAGGCTGAAACTATCCTTTTTACAGACTCTTCCACCTGAAATTTATACGGATCACCAGCCTCGATAACACTCAACGGCAGGCCATGCGCTGAGAACAAAACAATGGGTTTCCCTAAAGCACATGCGTTGGTATAAATCGGTAAGATAGTTTCCACATGCGCCTCTATGAAGAGTTGGTTATCGTAGTAACAACACACGATTTGCGTCGGGATACGCAAGATCTTCAAACACTGTTCTATCGACGACAAAGAAGTAGTAGTGGAAAACTGAGGATAGAGTGGTAGGAGAATAGCTTCTGTAAATTCTCCTCCATTGATTCTAGCTGCGCTTTGTTGAATAAAGGGATGCCAATGCCGCATAGCAACGAAAACCTCATATCGCGGACCAAGTAAATCCCCAAGAAGCTTCGCTTGCATATTCGTTTCGGGCAATATCGATGACTTGCCTCCCATCTGGCTATATATTTTACGAGCTTCCCGAAATCTCCTGCTAGAAATCCACCAAGCAAGACAATACCTCAACGGATTGGGTAGGTTAATAATCCTACGATCACAAAATAGATTAAACAGAAACGGCCGCACAGCCTCAGGGGAGTCGGGACCCCCAAGATTAAGCAAAACTATAGCTATCTTACTCATATAGCACCCCCAAAACCCAGCAGGACACAACAGCAAGAAGCGGCCCCGACATAACCCACACCGATCACATGCTTAACAACAAGTGGAAACAAGGGGAAACAGTTTCACACAAACTAACACCAGAAAAGGACAGCAATCACACGTACACTGCCTTAATGCTCTCTTGACCTGTACCTCCGAGCTTCGCTTCCTCTAATTTAGGCTCAGGATCACAATCTGCACCCCTTTCGCCAGATGAACCTAGGACGCTGCACGTAGCTCCAGCAAAAGCTTGACCAACCGCCAGTTGTGCCCTACGTGGCAAGAGACAGGTAACTGGCTCAGCAAGCTGATAGACGCCATACAGCATCTGGCACACAACATCACGGGAACCAGCAAAAGGTACTGCACGACCTTTTCTAGTGCATAAAGCCACACAATCTAAGAACAACACCAGAGGAAACTCAACACAGTTTAGCGCAAGCATCACAACCCATAGCGGAAAAGCTACTGCTGCTCCAACAGAGTGCAAAACCCTCTCCCCGAGACCACGATGGACCCTACAATCAGAGTGAGACGCCCCAGAAACATGCCGATCAAACGCAAAAAACGCGGAAGCCTTCTTACCAGGAATAAGCGTGCACAGCATGTTTCTATTTTGCTCGCTCTCAGGGACTGCAAAGTGCGTCCCGTAACCTCCCACCCTGGCATGGGATGACCGATAGTCGTAGTCAGCACAGCAGTCTTTGCGCTTCTCAAACACTCTAAGTAAGGTGCAGATCAGCATCATAAGCACCATACAAATTGCCATGGCGACTGCCATCCTTTGCCACGGATTAGCGACAACACCCTTGAGGACAACACGCTCTAGTAAGACGCACAAAACACCCATACACAGCAGCGTTTCAAGTGTCGGGACAATGTTATTGTACATACCATAGAGACCCTTATACCTCTTAGCTGTTCCCGCACCCCCATCTTGCACAGTAGCCCTAATAAGAGCACCGTTCGCCGCAACAACAGCACCAATACATAGATTAACCGCCCCTTTAAAGCCGCACAAGATGGACTTCTGCAGCATCTTCACACTCACATTTCTCATAGCACAAACCGAAACAATAGAAAAACTACCTAATTAAAACAACGATCAACGGATCCATCCTACAAAACAGTAAGAAGACAGCAAAAATACCACGCGAAAGCACAAGATCAAGCCATTTTCTTTATATGCCCAGAAAGCCTACTGACAATCCGAGCAGCCCTGTTCTTATGCAAAACACCCTTCGTGACACCTCTGTGAATTTCTGGCTGGGCAACCCGCAAAGCCTCAGCAGCAGCCGATTTAGGCCCAACAGCGATCGCCTGTCTCACCTTTCTTACGAAGGTCCTTATACGGCTCATACGCATTTTATTGATCAAAGTTCTTCGCTTGATCTTGCGAACCATCTTCCTCGCGCTAGCAGTGTTTGCCATTTTTTTGCATTATTTACTTTTCATTATAAATACTGAAACACAAACAGAGACACTGTCTGTGCGTCCGTTGCCGCTATGATACAACACCCAAAAGGGCATTTCAACAATCTTGCTTCCGATAAAACAGCTAGCAGTTATACAACTTTTACTTTCGGTAAAACCCTCTGGAATCAGCAATTGCGTGTCATGACCGGTTTTTATATACCCACCGGTGACTTTTTACACAACAAATGCAACAGTGCTCCTTTTAAACAATGGACACAGTGGTTCAGTAACTTCTTGGACAATGCCTAACACGGACAGGATTGACTGGAAAATTTGGTAACACTTCACCACTGTAATTGCAAACCTATGAAGTCGTACATACAAACACTTAACTGTGGATCATGTAGAAAATCGAGTACTATGTTACATATACCAGAGGATAAATGCAGCAAGCCATAAAAAGTGAAACCAAAAATCATCTGTGCAGTGGATAATCCCGATTTTGGATACTCGTACTCACTAGTGAGCAGCATATTGGAATACGTGCATGTTATAAAACTTGGGTTAGAGTTTTTTTCTTCGTGCGGTGTTACAGGTATTGAGAAAGTCGCTGCTCTTGGGCTACCAATTTTCCTGGACCTCAAATTGCATGATATTCCCAATACAGTCGCTAGAACTATTAGCGTTATCAAGCAGATGGAATGTATTAAGTTCCTTACTGTCCATATTACTGGTGGTACGGAAATGCTCATGGCTGCTAAGGAAGCACTTCAGGATACCGGAATACTTTTAATTGGAGTTTCTGTTTTGACAAGTCTCGTGCAAAAGGATCTCGAGAATAACGGCGTTGAGATTCCTCTACCAGAGTATGTAAAAAAACTGTCTGTATTTGCGAAAAAATGCGGTCTAGATGGTGTCGTATGTTCGAATCAAGAAGCCCATATGGTGCGACAAGTTTGTGGAAAGGAATTTACAATCATCACACCAGGAATCGTCAGTGCATACTCTGATGATCAAAAAAGGGTTTCTCAAATTTCAGCACTAAAAAACAGCGTTTCCGATTATATAGTCATCGGGAGAGCAATAACACGTGCATCGGATCCGGTAAAAGCGACTAAGGAAATAATTTCTTCACTGACGAACAAATAGGCCGCTACGAGATTTCGATATACACAGATCAGAAGCACTTAACTCCTTCCGGGAGTGCTTCTGCATTTTTGTGCAATATTGCACAGCTGCACAATCAGCGAGAAAGCAAATGCGAAATATAGGTATGACTTCCTAAACTCGATGTGCAACCCTTCCGAGAACAAAAGAGCTCCTATGGATATAACGAATACAAGTGCAAGTGTTTTCAACTCCGGAAATCGTTCTATCCATTTTGACACAGAGCCTGCCGTGACGGTCATAAAGATAATCGTTAAAGTAAAAGCCAACCCTATGAGAAAAATATTCTTGGTAATCGCAACCGCCGTAAGTATAGAATCTACTGAAAAAACGAGGTCTACAAACGCAACGTAACACACAGCAAGAAAACTGCTCTTCGCCTTGTAGTGAATATCTTTTTTCAACCTAACACACTGTGCAAGTTCTATTATACCCTTAAACAAGAGAAATACCCCACCAACGAGGAAAACCATATCCTGCACTGAAAGCAAATAGAACACCGGTTTTTTCAGCGTCAGAACAAACGAGACACAGAAGAGCATCGCCAGACGGAGTAAAAGAGCAAGTCCAAGCCCAATATACCTGACAGTGGCCCCATTACGCATTTTACCCGTGACAATTGCAATGAAAACAATGTTGTCTACACCGAGTATCACCTCAAGGAACAGGAGTACTAAGAAGACACCGAGCTCAGAAAACACATTGAAAATCAAACCACAAATCACAGAAAGTCTGGGAGCCCAATACCACTAAGCAAGGCTGCTTCATCAGCAAATTAGACTACCATACTCTAGCAAAGAGAAGAGGGCGCTATCAATACAGCAAAACGGTATGATATTTAAACTCAAAAGTGCCCAATTTCATATTGATTCTCCTCCAGATTCACTTCTTTCTGTCATATAAATCTGAAAAAATTGTTACGTAGCACTATATTTATTATTGCATAGCACCACGCCTGTATCTAAGAAAAATGAGATTGATAAAACACCAGTGGCAACAGATACGGATAATTTGCATTCACTATATATAGATAGAACACGAAACATAATTCAGGTATCACGCACTGCAAAACCCTACACGCCACTTGATTAGGGAAACACAAAGCACAGAAAGAGTTAATATTTATTGCATTGATCTTGATAACTTATTACTACACCTTTTAAACTGCCTTATTGACCGCAAACAGATCAATTAGATATAATACAGTCTACCAGTCAGGCACCTTTAGCATGCAAAAATCTCTTCAGCTTTCCCTGGGTGAGTCAACAAAAACGCAATCTCCAACTTCTAAGCTTACTGCCCGCGAAAGACTAGAAGTCCTGTTCGATGATGGGAAATTTGTGGAGATCGATAGTTTAGTTCGCCACAGATGTACGAATTTTGGACTTGAAAAAAAATCTATAGACGGGGATGGTGTCATTGCGGCGCATGGACAAATCAATGGGAGGAGTGTCTTTGCGTATTCGCAAGATTTTTCAGTCTTTGGCGGCTCACTCAGCGAAAAGAATGCTTCGAAAATCTGCAAAATTATGGACCTTGCAGCCAAGACTCGTGCCCCAATCATCGGGATAAACGATTCTGGTGGTGCAAGGATACAAGAAGGTGTTGATTCTCTTGGTGGATACGGTGAGATATTCTTGCGCAATGTACAACTCTCTGGAGTTGTACCACAAATTTCCCTGATTATGGGACCGTGTGCTGGCGGTGCTGTATACTCACCTGCACTGACTGACTTTATTTTCATGGTTAAAGACACGAGCTACATGTTCGTTACTGGCCCAAAAGTTGTGAAAACGGTTCTCAAGGAAGATCTTACGCAAAACGAGCTTGGTGGTTCTGAGATACACACGAAAAAATCAGGCGTATGCGATAAAGCATTCGAAAACTCTGTCGAGATGCTTATTATGGTGAGAAATTTTCTTGATTTTCTGCCACAAAACAACATCGAGGCCCCACGTCAAAAAGAATGTACTGATTCCGTGTTCAGACAGATCGAGTGGCTAGATCGTTCTACTCCAGTAGTGTCAAACTTACCATATGATATGGGTAATATCATACGGGCAATAGTCGATGATGGAGAGTTCTTTGAACTTTCGCCTGATTTTGCGAAAAATGTATTGATCGGTTTTGCTCATATTGGCGGAATTTGTATAGGTGTTGTTGCAAATCAACCTTCCATCTTAGCAGGCTGTCTTGATATCAATTCTTCTAGAAAGGCGGCACGCTTTGTTCGTTTCTGTGACGCTTTTAACATCCCGATCCTTACGCTCGTTGATGTACCAGGTTTCTTACCTGGATCCTCTCAAGAACAAAATGCAATAATAAAACACGGAGCAAAACTGCTTTACGCGTATGCTGAAGCAACAGTCCCAAAAGTGACACTCATTGTAAAGAAGGCTTATGGTGGCGCCTATATAGTGATGGGATCAAAACATCTTGGTGGAGACATAAACTTTTCCTGGCCAAATGCAGAAATTGCTGTCATGGGACCGGAAGCAGCCGTGGAAATCGTGTTTAAGCGAGAAATAGATACACCAGACAGAACAGATAGGATCAGGGAATTGGCATCAGATTACAGAGCACAGATTGCAAATCCGAGAATACCTGCCGCACGCGGATATTTGGACGATATAATAAAACCTTCGGATAGCAGAAGAAAAATAGCAGAAGCCTTCAGAATGCTGACTGGCAAGACAATGGAAAGACCTTGGAGGAAACACGATAATCTTCCGCTCTAACCAACGCTATAGATCGAATACGTCAACGAGACTACACCAGACATGACGGTCTATGTGGAATTGCAGTTATACTCTGGTTAGTTTTTATGTGTTAGCATTGCAGAGACTTGTCCGTTTCGCCTATGCGTCTGCCTTTCTTACTATTCCTTGTTCTAGCGGTAAGTACCGGATTTGCTGCTGCAAATCCTATTATGGAGTATTTTTTAACAATGAGTTACGTGGAGGGTGGCATGGAGCCTTGTGCATCCGTTGTTGAACGCCTTGGTGACTCAAACAAAAGGACTCAGTTTTTACGTGTGCTTGCATCTATACAATCAGTTGGGAAAAATTCCCTAAACATGGACCAAATAGCTCAAACACTTGAGAGGGCAATCACGTATTGCAACGCCTGTCCTTCCTCGACCTTTGGTATGGCTCTAGTTAATGCTGTAAGAAATTCTGATTCAACAAAATGGTGCAAGGACCAGTCTGAAAACAGACTGTATGAAAGCACTAGCAATGCTAGTACCAGCACAACAAGTACAATCCTAAATTCAAATGTAATTAAGAGGAAAAGTGATATCCAAGTGCACCAATACGACGGTAGTAATAACTCAAACAACAAAAAACTTAGGCGTTCTCAAACTGGATCAGACAGAAACGATGGCGTACAAATCATTGAATAGCGCACTAGTCTGATTTCGGAAACGCGAATTCATAAATATCCACAATTGTTATAGCGGAAGTAAGGTAAACAACCATTTCGCAGCATTCGAATTCTAAAAGCAAGACAGATTCCTATGGGAACATTTTGAAATATAGGCTTATAGGTGCTACTATTGCGCTTTGTTCTTTGCGTGTGAAGATGCGCCTTTTGGTTTTTTTACTGCTATGGCTTTCATTCATGGGTTTTGCATACCCATACAGCCTGGAAGATGCATTTCACGACACACTGCTCAATAACGACACAGTAAAATCTTTATCAAAGCAGCACGAGCTTGCATCTTTAAGAAGAAAGATGTCTATCTCGGAACTCCTTCCAGTGGCCTCACTTGGACTGCTACACGATTTTGACAGAGAGTTTTGGTCACCCGCAATAAGCACTAAAGCAAACCCAGTAATTGGGCTGACTGTGACGCAGAATATTGGTAATCCATTTGCCCCACTGTCTAAATTACTCCTAGCAAAGCATGACTATCTCAATGCGACCTTCCTATACGCCGATGCCATTCACAATGTTATGTTGCGTGTAATACATGCCTACCTCGAAGCAATCAGAACAGAGGAGGTCCTCACTCTCCATAAGGAAACCATACGCGCACTGGAAATGAATCTGGACGCAGTGCAAAAGTCGCTGAAACTAGGCGAAAGTACAAAAGGAGAACTAGCATACGCAAAAGCGAAGCTCCTGTCGGCACGATCTCAGTTTTTGGAAAGCACAAATAAGGCCGAGAGTAGTAGAGCATCTCTCTACCACCTAGTTGGGAGGAAAAGCATGCAAACAAAGCTTGAAGATCCTATTTTGAAAGTGCAGTACTTGCCACAGACTCTAGAAGAGTGTGTTACTCTTGCATTTGCCAATAATGCTCCTATAAAAGCAGCGAGGAACGCTATAAAGTCAGCAAAATTGAGGGTAATGGAAAGTATGGGAAGGTGGCTTCCAGCAATGAGCCTTGAGACAACATTACGTTATGTGCCATCCAAAGAAAACATAGCTGGTGGATTGCAGAGAGTTGGTACACAAACGACAATAAGTATAGGTATGCCGCTCTTCACAGGAGGCAGAAACACTTTGGCCGTAGCAATAGCATATGAAGATAGGTCTCTTAAGGAACACGAGTACCACGCAAAAAGCAAACTTCTAGAGGAAGAGGTCCAAAACACGTGGAACGATTACCACAATGCTTTACTCTTGGCATCTGCATTAAAAGAACTTGTAAAAGCAAGCAATATTGCTGCCGATAGTATCAGGCAGGAAGCACAGCTTAATCTTAAAAGCAACCTAAATGTGATAGATGCTGAATTAGATTTGTTAAAAGTCAGGACGCAGCTCAGACAGGCAGAAGCGGCAAAGGTAGGTGCGTTCTACAAGCTTCTTTTTATGATATACGGAGACAGGGCACTAGACATATTGCTCATGGAAGATTTCAGCACATCCGCACAGCAAAAGTCGTGATTCCCATGAAAGTAGATCTAGTCTAACTTTATAGTTTTCGATGTGTTCTAAAACAACACGCTTTGATTCCTCAATAGTGGTTCGCCTAACTTTTTGGGGTATATTTGTCCCTGATATACTCTAAAACAATTCGCTTTGATTCCTCGAGAATGTTTGTGCCGGTAAGTTTTGCTGAAAGTTTTCCGTCAACAAAAACCGCTGCTACCATATTCTCATTATAACCAGGTAGACTAATGCCTACATCCGCATGTTTGCTCTCACCAGGACCATTAACAATACACCCCATCACCGCAAGTTTGAAGTTCTCAACACCTGGATAAAGTTTCTGCCAATCAAAAAGATTATCGCTTATAAAATCATTCAGATCATTGCTAAGCTGCTGAAAATAATTTCCATTCGTCCTTCCACAACCAGGACATGAAGTAACCTGAGGGGCAAAGACCCTTAAACCTATTGACTGCAATATCAACTTACATGTTTCCACCTCTATTACTCTTGATTCGCCGGGTTTCTGTGTTAGAGAAGCGCGTATTGTATCGCCAATACCCCTATTAAGAAGTACCGAGAGTGCTGCAGTCGTTTTTATTATTCCTGAGGTACCTATACCTGCCTCTGTCAGTCCCAAGTGCAGCGGATAACAACATTGCTCGGCCAAGGAAGAGTAAACAGCTACTAAATCTTGAAAACTGCTTACCTTGCAGGAAAGTATGATTTTATTTGGTGATAGCCCAACCTGCTCAGCACGCTTAGCACTGGACAAGACAGACTGAATCAATGCACATCTCAGTACTTCATTGTAGGAGCTTGGTTTCTCCTTTTTCGCATTATCATCCATTATTTGACGCAACACCGACTGGTCTAGACTCCCCCAGTTAACACCAATTCTAATTGGAAGATCGTGTTTGCAAATCAACTCAATTACTTTGTCAAAATTTGCATCCCTTTTTGAACCGAATCCTATATTACCTGGATTAATTCTTATCTTACCTAGTGAGCTGATCGCTTCAGCTTGGGTTTCAAGCACGCGCTTAATCTCATACTGACCACATCCAACAAGCGGAACTTTTTCAAAGCCAGACTTATCCAGATTTTCTCTTATGTAAGGAATCGCTGCTGCAGCCTTCTCACTGTCTATTGCAATCCTTATCAACTCAGAACCAGCCATAGCTAAAGCCACAGCTTCTCGGGATTCATCTACAGCTATTGCTGATACATCATCTGGATTTGTTCTGCCTCCAGAGGTCATGGACTGCACGACTATCGGGTTTCCTCCACCTATCTTAACGCCAGCTACGTTAACAACAAGCGACTTCCTATCGAGTTCAGACATCACAACCTCAAATTTACTGATTATAACCTTACCTGAAAAGCGGGTCGGCCTTTACCGAGGCACACCCAGCAATTGCTTGAATTTTTCACATAAATCCAGGTGCGCAAATAACACCATATCCCGAAACCACAACTCTTTTCCCCCACTTTCTGCTATCAGCAATCTTATTAGCAACAACAACTCCGGATTAACATCTCCTACTTTTAAAAGTAAAATATCTCCCCTGCCAGAAGCAACATAACAGGCGGCCAGACTATTGCAACCTAACATTCTGCGTCCTGCAAGACTCAATTGATTTTCCACACAATCAAGAAAGACTACTGCCTTAGTGATATCCAAAGTCACACAGTTCTTTATTTTCAGACGCATCGTCCCTCCAAGATCTTCAAGATAAGCTCCTGAAGTTAACTCCGCGTAAAACGTGGTATGAGTCATAGGAAGCTCAACAAGACAAGCAAATGCCTTACCATCTTTTTTTATCAGCACAGAAACCGTAAAGTCCGGTATACCGCGGAAAAAATTTTCCCTTCCATCTATTGGAAAAACAACAAACTCGTACCTGGATCCGGTAGCAGCGTTATAACTGTCGAGCTCGGACAATAACTTTGATCGTACACGTTCATGCGTCACCTGAACAAACGACGATAAATTTTGGTAACCTTGTAAACGCTGTATCTCATGGAAATCTCTGACAAGTGAATTACACACCCTGCGAATTACTTCGCTTACCTTCCTCACAATGCTCGAGCGCATCATCATCATTCGATTCCACACGGGAAACACCGAAATGCTAACACCACGAAAAAAAATTGCAAGCCATATGAAGACTCACAACTTTCTCATAGAAAGCCACTCTTACTCTGAATAAATATCTGTCATGAGACTCGCCTGACAAGGAAAAGTAGAAGCGCGAGCATAAGCTACACTGCTTGATACCTGCTCCTTAACTACTTTCTGTATACGCTCCAGCTCACTGAACAACACACCTGCCTGCAAAAGCAAGGCCTCAACACTTTTGAGAGGATCTCGCTTCTTAAAAAAGCAAACCTCCTCTTTCGATCTGTAAGAAGCTGGATCAGACATTGAATGTCCCTTGAATCGATAAGTTTTATACTCCACAAGAACTGGACCATTGCCGTTCCGTACATACTCAACCGCATTCATTGTGACACGAATCACATCCATAAGATCCATACCATCAGCTGAGTAGCCAGGTATCCCAAACGATTCGCCCCTGTTAGAAAGTGAAGGATTAGCACATACACTTTCAACGGAACTACCCATAGCGTACATGTTATTCTCTACAACATAAAGGACGGGAAGTTTCCATAAAGCAGCCATATTAAAAGATTCATAGACCTGCCCTTGATTAACCGCTCCATCCCCAAAGCAGCTTGCAACAACAGCTTTAGATCCCCTATACTTCTCTGCAAAAGCAATTCCTGTACCAAGAGAGACTTGCGAACCAACAATACCATGACCCCCAAAGAAATTTCTTTCAGGATCAAACATATGCATTGATCCACCTTTACCAGCAGAGCAACCAGAAGACTTTCCCAAAAGCTCGGCCATCATAACATCGGGAGAAGAACCTCGAGCGAGCATCATACCATGATCTCTATAACTGGTAATGATAGAGTCTCCTCTATTCAAACAATACTCCAAACCAACAGCAACCGCTTCCTGCCCTATATAAAGATGACAAAACCCGCATATCTCACCCATGCTGTAAAGCTGCCCAGCCCTCTCTTCGAAGCGCCGAATCAAAAGCATTCTCTCATAAAGAGAAAGAAGAACCGACGAATCTAAAGGTTCGAGCAACATACGTTCGAGACATTAACCAAATATGCAGCCATAAAAGATGTCTGTGATTTCAAGGACCTAGCAACCACCTACTCTCCCACATAAGCAGTACCATCGGCGCAAAAAGGTTTCACTTTCGAGTTCGGAATGGAGTCGAGTGTTTCACTTTCGCTATTATCACTAGACCCATGAAATCACAGAAAGTAGGCTCAGTCCTGTACATAAAATCCAAGACTAAACTGTAAATCGATCGGGCTATTAGTACTGGTAAGCTCAACGCGTCACCGCGCTTACACACCCAGCCTATCAACGTGGTAGTCTCCCACGGCCCTATAGGGAAATTTCGTTTTGAGGTGGACTTCCCGCTTAGATGCTTTCAGCAGTTATTCCTTCCATACGTAGCTACCCAGCGGTGCCCCTGGCGAGACAACTGGTACACAATTGGTATGTCCAACTCGGTCCTCTCGTACTAGAGTTAGCTCCTCTCAAATTTCCAACACCCACGGCAGATAGAAACCGAACTGTCTCACGACGTTCTAAACCCAACTCACGTACCACTTTAATCGGCGAACAGCCGAACCCTTGGGACCTTCTACAGCCCCAGGATGTGATGAGTCGACATCGAGGTGGCAAACAGCGTCGTCGATATGAACTCTTGGACGCTATTACCCTGTTATCCCCGGCGTACCTTTTATCCGTTGAGCGATGACCCTTCCACGCGGAATCACCGGATCACTATAACCGACTTTCGTCTCTGCTCGGCTTGTCAGCCTCGCAGTCAGGCAGGCTTATGCTATTATACTCGACGACTGATTTCCAACCAGCCTGAGCCTACCATTGCACGCCTCCGTTACTCTTTAGGAGGCGACCGCCCCAGTCAAACTGCCCACCATACACTGTCCTCGCTCTCGATAAGAAAGCGGAGTTAGATATCAATAACAGGAAGGTTGGTATCTCAACAACGACTCCACCCAGACTAGCGCCTGAGTTTCACTGTCTCCCAACTATCCTGCACATCCTGTCATTAATACCAATGTAAAGCTACAGTAAAGGTGCACGGGGTCTCTTCGTCTGACCGCAGGTACCCCGCATCTTCACGGGGAGTTCAATTTCGCTGAGTTAATGTTGGAGACAGCGGGGAAGTCGTTACGCCATTCGTGCAGGTCGGAACTTACCCGACAAGGAATTTCGCTACCTTAGGACCGTCAGTGTTACGGCCGCCGTTCACCGGGGCTTCAATTCAAAGCTATTCACCTCTCCTATTAACCTTCCGGCACCGGGCAGGCGTCAGACCCTATACTTCCACTTACGTGTTCGCAGAGTCCTGTGTTTTTAGTAAACAGTCGCTACCCCCTGGCTTGTGCCACCTTATCGTGGTTGCCCACAACAAGGTCATCCTTCTCCCGAAGTTACGGATGTAATTTGCCGAGTTCCTTCAACATCATTATCTCAATCACCTAAGTATACTCTACCCACTTACCTGTGTCGGTTTGCGGTACGGCCTATATGTAAGAGCTATTTCTTGGAGCCACATAAGCAGCACTCCCAATCCAATAAGAGAATACCACCACAGCAACCCGTCACTACTTACAGGTCAAGGAATATTAACCTTGTTTCCATCGACTACCCCTTTCGGACTCGTCTTAGGGACCGACTAACCCTGCTCAGATTAACTTTAAACAGGAAACCTTAAGTTTTCGGTGGGAGTGTTTTTCACACTCCTTACGCTACTCATGTCAGCATTTGCACTTCCAATACCTCCACCCGACCTCACGGTCGACCTTCAACGGCTTATGGAACGCTCCGCTACCATTGCTGCGGGGATACCCACAACAATCCGCATTTTCGGTATGCAACTTTAGCCCCGGTACATCTTCGGCGCAGGAAAGCTTATTTAGACTAGTGAGCTGTTACGCTTTCTTTAAAGGATGGCTGCTTCTAAGCCCACCTCCTAGCTGTCTTGGCCTTCCAACATCCTTCCACACTTAGTTGCAATTTGGGGACCTTAAATGGCGGTCTGGACTGTTTTCCTCTTCACCACGGATCTTAGCACCCGTAGTGTGTCTGCCGCAGAACTATTACTGGTATTCGGAGTTTAGCTGAGCTCAGTAAGATTTTACTCCCCCTAACCCATC
Source organism: Neorickettsia findlayensis (assembly GCF_009856525.1). NCBI lineage: Bacteria > Pseudomonadati > Pseudomonadota > Alphaproteobacteria > Rickettsiales > Anaplasmataceae > Neorickettsia > Neorickettsia findlayensis. The sequence continues at coordinate 716,594 of NZ_CP047224.1, forward strand.
AAGTGCTCTACCCCCAGCAATATGTATTATGCGACGCTCTACCTAAATAGATTTCGCGGAGAACCAGCTATTTCCAGGTTTGATTGGCCTTTCACCCCTAGCCACAGCTCATCCCCTGGTATTGCAACACCAGTGGGTTCGACCCTCCAGTACGTCTTACCGCACCTTCAGTCTGGCCATAGCTAGATCACCTGGTTTCGGGTCTAATCCATTGAACTAATCGCCCTATTAAGACTCGCTTTCGCTACGCCTACACCTGATACGGCTTAAGCTTGCTCAATAAATTAAGTCGCTGACCCATTATACAAAAGGTACGCCGTCACCCGCAGACACCGCCCCGAAGGACGATGCTCAGGCTCCGACTGTTTGTAAGTGTCCGATTTCAGGATCTATTTCACTCCCCTAACAGGGGTTCTTTTCACCTTTCCCTCACGGTACTAGTTCACTATCGGTCGCCAAGTAGTATTTAGGCTTGGAGGGTGGTCCCCCCACGTTCAGACAGGATTTCACGTGTCCCGCCTTACTCGAGGACCTGAACAAGCATTACCTATACGGGGCTATCACCCTATCTTGCTGCCCTTTCCAGAGCATTCTAGTTTTCTTGTTCAAGCCACTGGCCTGGTCCGCGTTCGCTCGTCACTACTAGCGGAATCTCGGTTGATTTCTTTTCCTCCAGCTACTTAGATATTTCAGTTCGCTGGGTTCGCTTTACATACCTATGAATTCAGTATGCAATGACTAGCAAGCTAGTCGGGTTTCCCCATTCGGAAATCCACGGATAAACGTTTTTTGGCAACTACCCGCGGCTTATCGCAGCCTAACACGTCCTTCTTCGCCTCTTGGCACCAAGGCATCCATCAGACACTCTTAGTTTTTTACAGTATACATCTTAGGTTATGTACAGAACAAAACCTACTTATCATACTTCTGTTTTATTTGAGACCTATTAATCTTTCAAACTTTTCAAACAACACGCTGCGCAAACAGCGACTGTTGTGCAATCCACCGAAATCGGCATTTTTTGAAGCACGTGCTCCCAGGTTACATGCAAAGAAAAACAATGTCAACGGTTCAATTTTTTTGGATTTCACTGAATCCATAAAACAACAGACTCACTTTGAACCTCGAGTGTTCACAAATGCGTATCTTATCTTCTTACTTTACACACTCGAATTTCACTCCTTCGCGTGGTATTACAAAAATGAACTTAAATTTACAACTTCCTAATAGAACTACCTTGAAAAATGAAAATTAAAAAGTATGCTTCCCTCATCCGGTTCCAGAGTCTTAGCGGAATGTGGTTGTGTTTTTTTCCCGCTTTGTTCGTAGTCGCACTTCTTGGAAATAGTTTCTACTCGTTTTTGTGGATTCCGTTTTTTCTTTTGGGTGCTTTTTTGGTAAGATCAGCAGGTTGTATTGCAAATGATATTGCTGACCGCAACATCGATGGAAAAGTCAAAAGAACTGCTGCAAGGCCTTTAGCATCTGGAGAAATAAGTGTCACCGAAGCAATCCTATTGTTCTCGATTCTAGTTATACTAGCAACAGCATTATTGGCTTTTCTTCCTTTTGAAGCAACTGCACTTGGCGCACTCACGATTGTAGGAGTGGTGGTTTATCCATTTTCCAAAAGATATTTTGCTTACCCTCAATTGCTCCTTGCAGTTGTCTTCAACGTTGGAGCCCTTTTCGCATCGATTGTAGTTGTAAATTCCATTCATGCCTCAGCACTTTTCGTTTATTTTGCTTGTTTTTTCTGGACACTTTACTATGACACAATCTACGGACACCAAGACAAACGATATGATGCGGCCCTCGGATTACATTCTGTATCACTTGGGAAGTTTGGCTCAAAAGTATGGCTGAAGAAGTACGCGAGGCTAGCACTTTCCTTTCTTGCTTTCTCTGCTGTATTACCTGGACTTAACCTTCTGTATTACATTGGCTTAGCAGCTCTCTTCCTTATGGAGGAAAAATTTACGGAATCTATAGACTTAGACGATCCAAAAAGCTGTGAAATGACATTCAAGCGAATGAACTTTGTTGGCGTGCTAATTTTTCTTATTATCCTACTAGGCAGACTATGAGTGATGAAGCCCTGTTCAAAGAGTGTATGAGTCGATTTGCTACAGGAGTATCAGTTGTGACAACTGAGTTCATGGGAGAAAAGTACGGAATAACTGTTAATTCACTCTGCTCAGTTTCATTGAAACCCCAGTTAATCTCATACTGCCTAGATAGAAATTCAAATAGGTTTGACATCTTCTTTCCCGCAACAGAGTTTGTGGTGAACGTATTAGACGAAACAGCTGAACAAACCTCAGTTTCATTCTCACAGAATAATATCAAAGCGTGGGAGAAGGAATTTTCAACAAGCTTGGAATTGAAAAGAGCATTGTGTTGGATGCATTGTCGTACTAAGTATAGGTACGATGCCGGCGATCACAAAATCATTGTCGCCACGGTAGAAGAAAAAAAGCTTAATGTTTCAAAATCCCTTCCTTTGGTCTACTATAGGAAGGGTTACTGCTCGATTAGATAGACATAGCAGTTAAAGACCCGGAAGGAATCGCCTTTCTCCTAAAATAGCAGTGGGGTGTGAACGCGTCTTTCGTAGTAGTTAATAGATCTGGCTCTTATGTCTTTAGATAAAAAAATCAAAGCATCCGTAAAGAATCTAAACGTTTTCTACAAAGCAAAACATGTTCTTAAAGATATAAACTTCGATATCTACTCAAAATCGGTAACTTCGCTTATAGGCTCGTCCGGATGCGGAAAAACGACCCTTTTGAGATGCTTCAATAGGATGAATGACTTCTTTGATGATTGCAGGATCACGGGTGAGCTATTGATAGACAATTACAATATCTATGCTCCAACAGTAGATGTGGTAATGCTACGTACCAGAGTTGGAATGGTATTTCAAAAACCAAACCCTTTTCCAAAATCAATATATGATAATGTCGCTTACGGTCCACGGCTCCAAGGAATAACAAACAAACGTGGCCAATTAGACGAAATTGTTTGTAAGAGTCTCCTAAGGAGCGGACTTTGGGAAGAAGTGCACGAGAATCTGCATCAAAATGCAATGGAACTTTCAGGTGGACAGCAACAACGGCTTTGCATAGCTAGAGCTGTAGCAGTTAAGCCAACTATACTCCTAATGGACGAGCCTTGTTCTGCTCTTGACCCAAAAGCAACAAAACTCATAGAGGACCTTGTTATAGAATTAAAAAAGAAGTTCACCATCATAATCGTGACACATTCCATGAAACAAGCACGAAACATTTCCGATTCAATCGTATACCTAGAAAAGGGAAAAATTGTAGAATACGGACAGACAGAAAAAGTGTTCCAAAAATTGAAGGAAGATTCTGTGAGGAACTACTTTAGTACAAATGACTGACAAAAAATGACGATAAGTTCAAAGACACACCTCGTAAAAATGTAACTCCGCGCGATACAGTAAAAACTTCTAGTCTTCTTTTCTATATTGAATAGTTAATGGTGCACTTGATAGGAATCGAACCTACGGCCTTTGCTTCCGGAGAGCAACGCTCTATCCACTGAGCTACAAGTGCGTACAGCGATCCTAGCACATCAATTAGCTACTTAGAACAACTTGATCTTCCATACTGATGGTAGAACTATATCTCTTGTATTGCTCTCTCATAAGGATCTAAGCTTTGCAAAATAAAAACCATTTGGTTTCAACACACGTGAAAAACAACCTGTGACTGCTATTCAAAATACATGCACGCAGGTAATGAGCTCTATTTGTTCAGTACCAATACAACAAAATACAGAGACGTGAACGGAAAAAAATCAGAGGGCCACATCCGTGTTTCTATGTTGTTACAGAAATGATCAATCCAAACAAATCAAAATACGCATCTAGCTCTCAGGGATCTTATACGCATCCTAACTGCTCAGCCCAAAAACCCGGAAATATCTACTCTTTCGCATTAGTATAGAAAGCAGAATGTTCGTGATATAGAGGAAAATTGATTCATCTGCGCATAGAGTCCAAGCAATACAAAGTAAAGTGATTACCTCACAAATAGATAGACGCGTGCATGACTAACTGAAATCTTGCCGGGCCTGCTTTCTTGCCCAATCACGATCCTTGATATCCTGACGCTTATCATATTTTTTCTTACCTTTTGCTAAGGCAAACCTAACTTTTATAAGCCCATTTTCGTTCACGTATATAGATAGTGGAACTAGAGTTAATCCTTTAGTTCTTACTGCACCGGATATTTTGTTTAACTGCCTTTTGTGAACGAGTAATTTACGAGACCTAGTAGGAACGTGATTGAACCTACTTGCAGGCTTATAGGGTGGAACATGCATGTTATTAAGCCATAGCTCAAAACGCCTGAAGGCAACAAAGGCCTCGTTTAATGAAGCTGAATGATACTTTAAAGCCTTAACTTCCGTTCCAAGTAAGACAATCCCGGCTTCAAACTCATCAACTAATGAGTAATCAAATCGGGCTTTTTTATTGGTTGCAATGACTTTCATTATGTAGATGCTACCTGCATGTAGATCCTAACACTCTATTACTTGACGAGAAAGTGAGAACATTTTTACAGCATCAGCAAAACAAGATTTGCATGAAACTTCATCCCGTAATTGCAATCTCCAGAATCAAGATCGATTAATAGTATAAACGAAGATTGTCCTCACATTGACCCAGCCATAATAAAGCGATTTAATCATGACTGGTCCCAAGTATAAGGATAACAAAGTAGTAGACGTTTTCAGGCAATGCAGGCAATCATAGAAGTTCGTAAACCGCACTCAGATCCAAGAATCGCGACACTTGAAAGCGATGGTGTTATCAATATTCGGGAAGTTATTGATGTGTACCGATTCCATTCCACAAATCACGCTTCTAAGGAAACTCTATTGGAGATCGTGCACGCATTAACTAATCATGTCTCAGAACAATTCAGGTGCTTCATTTACAACGCGGATCGCAACAAAATAAAAATTCTTGAAACCAGTAAAATAAGTTACCACGAAGGCAGTAGTATTCTATGGGATTTCAGAAGATGTTATACAAGCGACTTCTGGGTAATAGAAAAACAAACCCTCCGAGGAGTAAAGAACTTATTAGCGGAAGTAACCTTGGATATTGTGACCACATTACTGAAGCAAAGGGACATCAACACAATAGAACAAGACATACAAGTAGAAACAAGCACACTCATGATAGGAAGAGGTAGGTTACCCGACCTTAATCTGCTGTACAATCCCATGATTGAGGAAATCTCACTGAAAGCCATCCATAGCAAGAGAGTGACATTCTGCGACCCTCACGAGAGTGTAAATATCATTTCTTCTGGTAAGACAAAAAATCTCACTCTAGAGGAATTAGATGCTTTCAATCGTCAGAACGCACTCAACCTCAATGAAATTCAGCTATCCAAAATAGCTGAGCACTTTAGGTCAAAGGAAGGCAGGAGCTACCTGCGTGACATAGAACTTGAGACTATTGCACAGACTTGGTCTGAGCACTGTAAGCACAACATCATGTCTTATCCTATAGATGACCTACAAGAAGGAATATTCCGGGGATACATAAAGAAGTCCACTGAGACAATCATAAGAAATAATCCAAACCATATCTGTGCCTCCGTATTCACTGACAACGCAGGTGCAATTTGGTTCGATAAGGATCATCTCATCTGCGTAAAGGTCGAGACACATAACAGCCCTTCTGCATTGGAACCCTTCGGAGGTGCAATGACAGGAATTCTTGGAGTTAACAGAGATATTCTGGGTTTTGGGCTGGCAGCAAAACCTATAGCAAATTATTATGCTTTCTGCGTTGAAGACCCAGACACCGAAAGACAAGATTTGTATCACGATATACATAAAACAAAACCCAAACTGGATTCGCGAAGCATACTTAAGGGAATAATTCAGGGTGTCAACACTGGAGGCAATTGTTCTGGTATTCCGACTCCACAAGGCGCGCTTTATTTCAGCAACGCATTCCAAGCAAAACCACTCGTGTTTGTCGGATGTGCAGGCATAATCCCAGCAAAAATTGCAGAGAAAGAATCCTGGATAAAAGGACCAGAGGATGGGGATCTGATTGTCATAGCGGGGGGAAGAACGGGACGGGACGGCATACACGGAGCAACTTTTTCTTCAGCTGGGATAACAGACTCAAATGTCAAAGGTACTGAGATTCAATTAGGCGACCCTTTTACACAGAAAAAGCTTTCCGATGCAATAATACGTGAAGTAAGAGACACAGCACTTTATAACGCTATTACTGACAATGGAGCCGGTGGGTTATCTTCGTCTGTTGGAGAAATGGGAAGAGAGGGATTTGTAGTGCATCTCGAAAAAGTGCTTTTAAAGACAAGTGGGCTTGCACCGTGGGAGATATGGATCTCTGAATCTCAAGAAAGAATGACATTTGCAGTTCCGCGCGGAAAGTTAGAGACCTTCGGGCACATTATGACCAGACATGGTGTTGAGTTTGCTGTCATAGGTGAATTTAACAAATCCGGCAGAGGACTTATCACTTTCGAGGGCACAACTGTTTTTGATTTGTCATTGCACTTTCTACATGATGGAAACCCTACGGTCCACTTACAAACTAAAAAACCAAAAGAAATGCCAGGAAAGCCTCATGTGACCTTCTCATCCCTTGAGGAAACAATTAGAGATAAAAATGTCTGCAGCAGAAAATTCATAGCAAAGCAGTATGATCATGAAGTTCAGGGAACATCTATTCTCAAACCACTACAAGGAAGAAATAAAATTTTCTCAGAGGTAACAGCAATAAAACCGTTACACAACTCTAAGAAGTGCATAGGGCAAGCGCAAGACTTAGCAATTATGACACGCGATCCATATTTAGACACATGTTCTTCGATTGAACAAGCAGTAAGGAACTTAGTAACAATTGGAGTAAACCCTCAAAAAATTGTTCTTCTAGATAACTTTTGTTGGTCCGACTCGAATGATCCAGAAAAACTATGGCTACTCAAAGAAGCCGGGAGAGCTTGTCACGATATCTCTATAGCTTTAGGTACTCCTTTCATTTCGGGAAAGGACAGCATGTTTAATGATTTTAGCGGATACACTGCCTCAGGTGCGAAAGTCAAAATCTCCAATATCCCCTCATTGTTAATAACCGCAATTGGAATAGTGGATGATTACGAAGATATAGTTTCGCTAGATACAAAATATCCAGAGGATTTAATATACCTCATTGATATGAACGTGGAAGCAAAAAGAGCCTTTGAAGTTTTCAGACGCTATCACTTGGCACTGAAAAATAAATTAGTAGCTTCTGCTATTCCAGTAGGGTCAGGTGGAAGGCTTGTATCAATCGCAAAAATGCTTATGGCTAACGGCCATGGTGGAATGATTTCCCTTGAAGACAACAAAGAAAATCTTGAAAAATCACATGAAATTATTGTCACTGTCGCCCCGAAAAACGAGTTGGCTTTCATGGACACATTTTTGGATACAGAGATTACAAAAATTGGTAAGGTTACACAGGAAGCTGTACTGGAAATGGGGAAATCCAGTAAAGTGAAGATTGATGCATTATTGTCAGCATACAAGGGCACCCTACTCTAGTTTGGCTTACAGAGGCACGGCATTGAGAGAAAGAAGTATTAATGTAGGCCACCGCTTGCAAACTTCCCTTAGTTCTAATGAACTACTGTTTGTTTGGAGCGCATTACGCTCATGAATGGAAGTATAAACGCAACTTCAGCGCCACAAATTCTTGCAGATCCACGACTTCCATAGAAAAAACGGTTCCTATCCTCCTACCGAGGTGACAGAAGATTCTCAACAGTACCAGAAAGGGCACCAAAGCCGAGAATTTGATATGTCTCCAATAAACCTATTCCTCTAGGTGTAACAAAGACTTCATATAGTTTATTGCAGATGCCATGAAACCAGTTTGAGCTAAATTATCTGCTTGTGTTGTTTTGCTAGAGTCAGTAGAAATAGCTGGAAACTGAACAAAGCCAGATAAGTCCAATGATAAATTCAACTCAAATTCCATAGGTTCCTGCAGATACTCATAACAAGAAGAACAGCAATCTAGCGATTCGTTGATCATAACGTATACTCTCGCCCATATAATTAATTTTTTAAGTATTTACATAAAATAAAGAATTTTTCAATACTGATAATTTTTAAAATTTAAAATTTTTATAAAATGCATCGATATTGCTTGTGATAGATCACACCAACACTTTGCAAAATCATTTTCACCACGTTGTAAGTCATAAGAAGTAGAGAACTTTCTTAAGCTCAAAATTATACTACCATTCCTCTACACACATCACAGACAACTCTCCAAGCAAAAACGCCCTCCTGGGAGACAAAAAGAGCATTTATCAGCTACAAGGTTCTAGCTAAATATTTAATAAATTCAAAAGGTAAGCTAATGACGCAAATTAATCACAGCAGCATCACAGAGTAAAAGCAAATGACACATGCTCATCCCGAAGACTTTTCGATTTTGGCGTATTTCTCTAGAAACAAGACCAAAAACAATGCTGGAAGACCTGAGACAACACTTGTAACAAACAAAACCGTCCACCCAAAATAGTCAGCAATTAGCCCTGCAACAACAGGTAAAACCGAGCGATCTACTATAAAGAGGGAACTGAAAATTGCATATACACTCCCAGAAAAGCGAGCTTTGCTTGCAAGTCCCGAGATATATCCAATAATAGCCGTGGTAGCAATACTCCCACAAATATTTTCCGTTGCTATGGTCATGTACAGCAATGGAAGATTGTACCCTACCTTTGACTGCACAACGAACATCACATTTGAAAGCATCTGCACTACGGCTCCAAAAACAAGCCCCTTGATAATCCCATACCTATAGACAATTTTTGAACCAATAACACCCCCACCAATAAGAAAAAGCAAACCAAATGTTTTTGCAACAACTGCAATTTCAGTCAGTGAAAAGCCGATGTCTAAAAGAAATGGAGAAATCATCGTCGCTATGAGTGAATCACAAGAACGATATATAACAACCAAAATGATGATATAAACACTCTTCTTTATTTGTAGAATCTCTCTAAGTGGTTGGATGATTGTTTCAGGAAGGAAAGATCGTGAATTGGTACTCATTTCCTTTTGTGAAGCTTTCAGTTTTGGTTCACCCATGCACAAAACCGTTACACTAGCACTCAAGCTTAAAAAGGCTGAGAAGATATAGAGTATCCTCCAATTAATAAAATCCTCACACAATCCGTATGAGTTACAAAGATAGTCAACTAAAAAAAGGGTTAGAGCACCACTGATTAAATGTGCGACCCTCCATCCAAGTAAAACGTTAGAAGAACCTATTAATTGCTCCTTTGTTCTCAAAATAGAAATTCGATAGTTATCAATCACAACTTCCTGAAGGGAAGAAAAAAATGCGACGACCAAAGCAAAAAAGCCCATAAGATATATATTTTTTAAGGGATTCATGAAGCTCAGTCCGACAATTGAGAAAAAAACACACTGCTGCAATAGCAGTATCCACCCTCTTTTTTGCCCGAAGCACCGACCAAGTATTGGGACAGTATAGAGATCAAAAAATGGTGCAAATAGGAACTTTACTATGTATGGTATACCCACGAGGGCAAACAACCCAATACTTGAACAGTTTACACCAGCCTTTGCTAGCCACACACTTAGAGTGGGCGCGACTAGGACAGTTGGGACACCACAGGAAAACCCAAGAAAAAAGGTAGCGATGACTTTGATGTAGAAACTTAGTAACAACTTCCTTCTTTTCACTCTGTACAGGAATCACACACTCAGAAACAAATCATAGAAAGGCTTCTTGCAAGCACCTATCCGCAGACCGACTACCCTTGGAGCCAAATAAAGTCTAGGTCTCTATCTATACTTTTAGAAACCTCAATAATAAATCACCCTCGCTCACATTTTGCTCTTGCACAACGCAGACTTCTTTCACAGTACCAGCCCGTTCAGCAGTGATAGTATTCTGCATTTTCATTGCTTCGAGTAAAAATAACGGATCACCCGGTCTAACTGTGTCACCAACACCAACATAAATGCTTACTATGACTCCTGTCATTGTAGAAACCATTTTGTCTGCCTTTTGTATACCTGAGGTATTCTTCTGCACAGATAACCACTTCGTATACACTTCCTTGGGAAGAGCAAGACACAACTGTGAACAACCATCATACTCAACTCGTTTGCTTAACTTATCAGTATTGAAAAACCTCGCGGCGAATGCCTCACCATTGATTTTTGCAAGAAATAAGCCCTCCTTTGTTTCTCTCAGAATCTCGACTCTATATTCCTCTTTAGCAAGGACAAAGCTAAATTTACCACTTGCAATGGAAACATCAACTTCATATTCCTGACTCCCAAGTCTTACAATGAAAGTACGACTTTCCTCAAATGAACCACTCCATATATCCATCATGGTATACAAAGTCACTGCAATAAAACGTAGGGTCGCACATTTGTCCAGGGACTCATACCAACCCACCCCTTGATACTGCTTTTCTACAAAATGAGTGTTTATATTTCCATTAATAAAGTCGGTATTACGAAATAAAGATTCCAAAAACACTAAGTTATTCTTTACACCCACTATGCACGTCATCTGGAGCGCCTCACACATCCCTTTTAACGCATCAGAACGCGTTTTACCCTTAACGATAATCTTTGCCATCATCGGATCATAAAACATACCAACCTCGGAACCTGTACTTACACTACTTTCAACCCTGACATTCGTGGGAAAATCAGCACGACGTACAAAACCACTCGTTGGCATAAAGTTATTCATGGGATCCTCACCATATATGCGTGCTTCAAATGACCAACCGTTGAACTTCGTAACGCTTTTCTTCTTTGAGAGATCATTACCCTCAGCGATGCGGATCATCTCTTCGACTATATCAATACCAGTAATCATTTCGGTTACTGTGTGCTCAACTTGGATGCGGGTATTCATCTCCATAAAGTAGAAATTTCGCTCCTGGTCCAGTATATATTCCACCGTCCCAACAGAAGTGTACCCAACTGCACGAGCTAATCTAATAGACTGTTCATACATCTTTTCTCTGAGTCCCCGATCAAGTACAAGGCTTGGAGCCTCCTCAACAACCTTTTGATGCCGTCTCTGTACCGAACATTCTCGTTCACCCAAACAAATAACGTGGCCATTTTTGTCAGCAATTAGCTGTACTTCTATGTGTCTAGGATTTTTGATATATTTCTCGATGAAGATTCGTTCATCTGCAAAAAAATTCAGCGCTTCATGGCAAGCAAGCTGCATAGCTCCGCGCAATTCATCTTCCCTATTGACCAACCGCATTCCTTTACCTCCTCCTCCTGCGGCAGCCTTTATCAGAACTGGGAAACCTATTTCTTTAGCAATAGAGACAGCCTGTCCATAATCAGAAATTTCCCCGAGATACCCGGGCACAAGATTAATTGAGGCTTTCTGAGCAATCTTTTTTGCCATCACCTTATCACTCATCATAGAGATGCACTCTGAGCTGGGACCAATAAAAGTAAAACCAGCTTGCTCAACAGATCGGGCAAAGCTAGAGTTCTCAGATAAAAAACCATATCCAGGATGCACAGCATCTGCACCACTTTTTCTGACCGCTGTGAGTATGGATTCCACATTGTTATAGCTCTCACTAACGGTAACACCGCCTATATGAACTGCCTCATCTGTATGCTGAATATAGCCCGAATTAACATCAAGATCGGAATAAATAGCGACACTCTTTTTACCCAATTTTTTCAAGGTGCGTGCTATTCTTGATACGATCTCGCCGCGGTTAGCAATTAGGACTTTTTGTATTGACATCTAAGTACACTGAACGAATTTTTCTCGCGAGCAAGTCTGCAGCACTAATAACCTCTATTTTTCCTTGAGTCTCACCCCAAGGTATGCTATCAGTGACAACAATCCTATCTACCTGTGAGCCCATAATTTTCTGCCTCGCACTGCCAGAAAATACACCATGAGTAATAAATGCAACAACAGATCTTGCACCGAGTTCCTTAAGTTTAGCAGCCGAATTGCAGAGGGTTCCACCACCACAAACAATATCATCAACTATGATGCAGTCTTTACCATAAATTTCTCCGACCACCTCAGTAACCTCGGATAAACAGGCTCTAGGTCTGCGTTTATTCATGATAACAAGACTCGTGCCAAGCTCTTCAGATAGAGGCTTCAACTTTTTTACAGCACCAACATCAGGTGCGACAAGCGCCATATTGTGATCCACATGCATACTTTCTTTGAGCAGCGACCACGGAAGAACATTATACACCGGGATCTCGAAAAAGCCCTCAAACTGAGGAAAGTGTACATCAAGCACCAAAAGCGACGAAATCCTTTCTCCAACAATGCGAGCGACTACTTTTGCTGCAACAGCCGAGCCAGGCGTAACAATCCTATCAGCGCGAGCGTAACCAAAATATGGAGAAACCAAAGTAATATCGCGCACCCCTAACCTGTTCAGAGCATCCACGATGAACAAAAACTCCATTATGTCGCCATCACTACAGAGACTCTGCAGGACAAGGACCCCGGTTCCAGGAACAACATCTTCATGATGTATAAGAACATTGCTCTCACCATCAGGAAATCTACTTACTTGTGCACGAACCATGGCCAAGTCAAGGAGTAAAGCTATTTCCTGGCCAAGTTTTCCAGCTTTGCTACCCATGAGCACTTTCATGTTATTAGCGCAACAGCCACATTAAATTGACTAGGAAAGGATATAGGATATGGAAGAACAAATCCACCACAAAAAACCACGTTTTAAAGAAATGGTAGTACAAAAAGAATGCCACACTGACGCACAAGCTTGAAAGAATACTCATCTAACAAGAAGAACCCCTTCATCAAACCTGCTGAACCTCTCTAACTTCAGGAACATAATACTGAAGCAGGTTCTCTATACCATCCTTGAGAGTCACAGAAGCACTGGGACAGCCAGCACATGCTCCCTGAAGTTTCAGATATACAACCCCGTCTTTATAACCTTTAAACACAACATTACCACCGTCTTCGACAACAGAAGGTCGGACCTTGGTATCTATAATTTCCCGTATTTTCTTAGAAACCTCATCTACACATTCTACTTCCTCGTCTTCTGTTACAGGTCGAACAAGATCAGAGCCAGCAGTAAAATACTCAACTATCACGCTAAAGATCTGCGGCTTCAATATATCCCACTCTGCATCTGCAGTTTTACTCACAGATACAAAATCCACCCCAAGCATCACACCAGAAACACCTTGTATTTGCCAGAGCATCTCAGGAAGTTTATGACCAAAAGCGTCACCAGCTGTAGAAAAATCGGCAATTCCACTATCAAGTATTTTCACACCAGGAAAAAATTTTAGTACATTTGGGTTCGGGGTGTGCTCGGTTTGTATGAACATACTTCAAGTGTATTGAACAATCACTTATTAACTACGGCGAGATTATAATATACAATGCTTCGTAGTTTCAACGCTCGTAAATGTTCTCGATAATCTTGCTGATTTTGTTACTGGTGATTCTCTTGCCGATATTATTTCTACTAGTAGTTGCGTTTATCTACAGGAAGAAATTTCAACTTTCTGAAAATTTCTCGCAGATATACGATACTGTTTACGAAATGATGAAAAGCGGAAACTTTAGCTTCGAGAATCTGCAGCAGTTTCAGCAAGGAGTATCATCTTCCAATTCAGCGGAAAAGATGTCTAAGGCGCAGGCCAGAGAAATTCTTGGTGTACCTGTGAATGCTAGCAAGGCAGAAATCAATAAGGCATATCACGCTCTGGTACAAAAAGTACATCCTGATAAGGGTGGTTCACATTATTTCGCACAACAACTCAATAAAGCCCGAGATACACTTATAAAAATAAAATAGGATTGAAGATTACTTAACGGTGACATGTGATTACTGAGATTTCAGGTGTCTCTTGCACCTTTCTATGCTTTCAGTCAATTGAAGGCCAGACCACCTTCCACATAGAACACCACCCGAAAACCACTTCATGTACGGCGTTATGTTTTTAGAACACGCATTTTACTTAACAAAGCACATATGTTAGCATTGCGTCGTTCTTGGTCGGTGTATGTTTAAGTTCGTAAGACAGATGCAGCTGACCCGCTTCTTTGTCGGTTTCAAGACCGTCCTGCGGTACTTTTTCGCACCAAAGGTTACGATAAAATATCCGCAAGAAAAGGGACCTATCAGTCTGCGTTTCAGGGGTGAACACGCGCTCAGGCGCTATAAAAACGGGGAAGAGCGTTGTATAGCTTGCAAATTATGTGAAGTGATCTGTCCTGCACAGGCAATCACAATTGAGGCAGCTCCCAGAGGCTCTGACGGAAGTAGGCGGACCACAAGATACGATATAGACATGACCAAATGCATTTATTGTGGATTTTGCCAAGAGGCTTGTCCCGTGGATGCAATCGTCGAGGGTCCAAATTTTGAGTTTGCAGAAGAAAACCGTGAAGATTTGCTCTACAACAAGAAGAAATTACTCGACAATGGTAGTAAATGGGAAAGTGCATTAATTAGAATGCTCAATAGAAATGACACAACTCATTGATGGTTTCGGAATTGCCTCGGGTATCTGTGAATCTATTGCAACTTCTGTAGCGCACCTCAAGAAAAATAATGGCCTAGTACCCAGTCTGAGAGTCATCATTGTTGGTGAAAATCCGGCAAGTCATGTGTATGTTCGAAGTAAACAGAAAAAAGCAGAGTTGCTTGGTATAAACGCAAGGACTATAGCACTACCAAAGGATACGAGTGAGGCAGAACTAATACGATTGGTGGAATCTTTAAACGGCGACATTAGTGTTAATGCCATACTCGTTCAACTACCACTGCCTTCACACATCAATTCGAGCAGAATTTTTGAATCGATTGATTCAAAAAAAGATGTTGATTGTTTCCATCCTGAAAATGTTGGCAGACTAACTCTCAGTAAAGATGCATTATTAAAACCGTGTACACCAGCAGGCTCTCTATATCTAATAAAATCAGTTCTAGGGAACGATTTATCTGGTATGGATGCTGTTGTTATAGGGCGTTCAAATATTGTTGGTAAGCCCATGGCAATGCTTCTTTTGCATGAGAATTGTACTGTTACGCTTACACACTCTAAAACCAGAGATATACAGGAAAAAACCATGCAAGCAGATATCGTTGTTTCAGCTGTTGGTATACCACACTTTGTAAAAAGAGACTTCATCAAGCCTGGTGCAACTGTTATAGATGTCGGAATAAACAAAGTGGATGGTAGATTAGTTGGCGATGTCGATTTTGAAAACGTTTTTCAAAAAACAAAGTTCATTACACCTGTACCAAGAGGTGTTGGACCAATGACAATCGCTTTTCTCATGCTAAACACAGTAATTGCCACCTGTATACAAAACAAACTGGATCATCAAGACGTGATTAGGGTTGTCGTCTAGATACCCCAGTACGAGAAGGTCAACTCAAGCCTAAGAATTAAAACGGCAAGGAACCGGATGGGGTGGGATTCGAACCCACGGTATGCTTCCACATACGGCAGTTTTCAAGACTGCTGCCTTAAACCGCTCGGCCACCCATCCACCGAGGAAGTTAACATAAAGCAGATTATCTTGCAATCTATGCGGATAAAAGAACCATCACAGTCCTGTGCGGAAGTATAGGAATTATCGATATTGATTAAAATCTTTACTATATTATAAAATAGTGAGTGTAATTTTAATCAAAATCTAAAAATGCAAAATCCTACGGGGTCAGATCTAGAAAATCCTGGTAGTCCTAGAAGTCCTGCTTCGGGAGTACCTAGCACCCCCATACCTTCCCCTGCTGCATTTGTTGTCGTTGAAAGTGAAGGTACAGCATCTTCCATCTCTGATGCCCTGAACTCTCCGGTAGGCTTTAATCTTTTTCTAGAAGAACCTAGTGCTTCGCCATCTTCACCTTCCACGTCTACTTATACTGGAAGTGAGGAAAGCGACGAAGAGAGTACCTCATCACAAGAAGGAGAACAAACACCTGGGTCTGGAGGAGTATCTCCACTTTCACCAGCACCTTTTCCACAACATCAATATTCTCCTCTGCTTACCCTTGACGCATCACAAACAGCAGAATCAGGTTCATCTACTGACACTGCAACTTCTCCCTTATCAGAATATATCTTATCTCCCACGTCTACTTATACTGGAAGTGAGGAAAGCGACGAAGAGAGTACCTCATCACAAGAAGGAGAACAAACACCTAGGTCTGGAGGACCATCTCCACTTTCACCAGCACCTTCTCCACAAAATCCATATTCTCCTCCGCTTGGATCTCCTCCTCTACTTACTATCGAGGCGTCACAAATAGCAGAATCAAGCCAATCTACTGATACTCCAACTTCTCCCTTAGCAGAAGATGTTTCACCTTCCACCCCTGTTTCCGCTGAAAGTGGTGAAAACTCTGGAGAAAAACCCAACTCCCCTGGCCCAAGTAGGCCCTGGGGACCTTTTACACCAGAAAAACCTGCTACTCTATCGCTACCTTTACCTTCCGCATCGACTTCTGCTAAAGACCTTGGGGGCTCTAGAGGTGATGATGAATGTTCACATGAGTCCGAATCTTCATCTTGCGCCAACCCTGAGGGAAAAGCATCTAGCAATTCTGAGTATGAAGATCTAGATCTTAGTGAGGTTTTTGATTACTGTAAAACCCTCCTGACTTGCGAGGAAGATGGCGATGTGAATAAAGCGCGGGACTGGCTAGATAATACGTACAAGCTTGTAGCTTCATCAGAAGAATTCCAAGAAGCCTGCGAGGAGATAGATATAGTTCTTCCGGGGAATGAAACCCCCCCACAGCGCGCTCAACCACATCGTGTAGCGGCAGAAGGTGTACCTGTACCAATACGGGCCATGAGTGGAAAGGACGATTTTCCGGAAAGTAAACACAGAAAACCGGATACAACCCCTCAAGACGACGAGCAGCCGAGTACATCAGGTGTTGGCTCTACTGCTGGTGGATCACGAAGGGGCCGCCGATTAAGGCAGTCTAGTGGAGCTTCATCTTCTCCTTTATCAGAAGTTCAGCCTCATGAGGATTATCAAACAAATCCGTCTACCGAAACAGACATAATCCGCAAACAGAGCAACTCAGAACAAACCAGCACTCCAACACCCTCAGATCCTCCGCGCACTCAACCACGTCGTCGCGCGGCACAAAAAGTACTTGAGATAGTGCGTCTTCTTGCTCAAGAAAATCTCGTCTCCACGGGAAGGAAACGCAGAAAACTGGATACAACCCCTCAAGACGACGAGCAGCCGAGTACATCAGGCTTTGGCCCTGCCACTTCTACATCGCAAGGAACATGGCCGGGCAAATCCGATAGCACTTACACCGTAGATTCTTCAGAGGAATCTGAGCCCAGCCCTAGCAGCCTATTATCCGACCCCCGAACTCAAGGTAGCTCAGGGGCAAGAGGAATGCACTGATACAGATGACAAAATAGGTAACGGAAAGATCCAAACAAATGCGCCCATGCTTTTCGAAATCACGTTTCACTTACTCGCCACTAAACGAAGTAGGGCAGGAAATGTGGTTTTGGAAATATGGAGCTAGTCATTCGCTTCCAAATACGTGGACATCATTTCGTTATTGAAGCGATCGTAGCTGGTAATCTTCGCACTACCATTTAGGAGATCAATAATTCCAAATCCATACTCCAACTGCGAATCACTGGCCGTACTGGTCTGCCAATGCGAAAGACGCGTTCCACCGTTACCCGAGATAAACTGTACGTGTCCATCTAACCTAAGAAACTGTGCAACATGGACGTGCCCAGACATTATTAATTCTATTTCTTTCTTTAGATCTTTAAATATTGTTGTATTTCCTACATATAGGTCCTCTTTATTTTTAAATACGAGCGGTCTATGTGTCACAATCCAAGTCCTTTTGCCATTATTAACATTATTGACATGTGCAACATCTTCGTAAAGTTTCCTTTCAATCGATGAATCCGTTACTACGATATCACGGCCATTAACCGAAAATGTATATGGGTCTTCATGAGCCAAACACTCCTTTGCAATACTGAGGAAATAGGCCCAGCCTTCACCACCCCTGTTACAGTTTTCATGGTTTCCTCTTGCCAAAAGCAATGGGATGTTAGAGTTCAGTAATGCGGTAGCTGGAAGAAAAAAATCTTCCTTCCATGTAGTCCAAGTGCTTGCTTGACTTCCCCTTCTGTAAACGTAATCTCCAACATGGATAACCATTTCTGGAGAATGTTCCAGCATAGCGTCTATTGTTTCTTTGAAAAACCACTCTTTCTTACAATCTTGTGGAGAGAAAAAATGATTGTTACGGCAGCCCGTATCGCCAATTACGGCTATTTTCCTCACTTCATCCTTCTTGAATCGCGGCAGAATCTCCCTATTGTCAAGAATAAATGACTGTGGAAGAGCCTCAAGATCCAATTTATAAACACAACTCAATGGAAAAGAGCCATCTGCAGCATGATGCTGATCCATTAAGTGCTCAACACCATCGACCACAACATTTGGGCAAATATCTACCTCTTCAACTACAAAACGGAACCACAATTGATTACCACCCATAAGTTGGAACCAGTGAAAACTCTCACCAGATGCGCTTCCAAATAATAGAAGGAAAAGATAACTAAAACTTATTGTCCATTTCATCCCTAAGTTTCGAAATAGGGAGCCCCAAAATGAAAGAATATTCTTTGCGAAATCCATTACTCTTTTCCACAGAAACAGTTTCACACACGTGAGAACTTGACATCACCAAGATAATAAACCCGCTGCACACAAAAAAGCAAAGGCGCGCTCACATAGAATTGCCAAGTATAGCTGCAGAAAGTATGAATATAAGTAGTAAAGTTTTGTATAATCTCAATCACGAGAAAACAATACTCTTTTAGAACTGCATCGTTATGTAAGCAGGGTTTTTCTTCAATTGACCGAAGAGAGATCAATGGTAATACATCTACCAACTCATTAGGAAAACTATTCTCGCCATATCAATTGGTAAATGTAAGAGAAACGTATTGAAGTTGATAGACAATCTTCAAATCATATTGAATTACTTTTGATACAATCAACATTTCGCTGCGTGTTTTGTTCAGCAGAAAATATTTAACATACAGGCATGTTTATTACGCCAAATGGATTGTTGCACTCTCACAGAAGTGCTACAATCCCGATGTATTGCTTTGCTCAATTCTAAGCGGAAGTAGTTCAGTTGGTAGAACGCAACCTTGCCAAGGTTGAGGCCGAGGGTTCGAGTCCCTTTTTCCGCTCCCTTTTCTTTGCGCATGTCTAACTATAGTGGTGTCTTTGCCCAAGCTCTCGATACGATCAAAAACGAGAAACGTTACCGTGAATTTGTTAACCTCGCACGAATCTCTGGTGAGTTCCCTTGTGCTATAAACGAGGAAACAAACGAAAGAATAGTCATATGGTGTAGCAATGACTACCTAGGAATGGGGCAAAACTTTACAGTTTGTGACTCTATGAAAGAGACCATTGACAGAATGGGTGCCGGAGCTGGTGGTACTAGAAATATATCCGGAAATAACAAGGAAGTAGTTCTCCTCGAAAAAACAATTGCGAAGTTACATCAGAAAGAGGCTGCTTTGTCCTTCGTTTGTGGTTACGTTGCCAATCTTGCTTCAATATCCACAATTATCTCACTTATGAAAGACTGTATTGCGTTCTCCGATCAGTATAACCACTCGTCGATAATAGAAGGTATTAGAAGCAGTCGTTGCGAGAAGAGAATCTTCCGCCATAATGATATTGATCATTTAGAAGAATTGCTTTCACAGGTTCCCAAAGAAGCTTACAAGATAATAATCTTCGAGTCGGTGTACTCAATGGACGGGGATGTCGCACCAATAAAAGAGATTTGCGATCTTGCAGAGAAGTATAACGCTTTGACCTACATTGATGAAGTACACGCCGTAGGAATGTACGGTGAACACGGTGGTGGAATCACAGAAGAAATGGGCCTGATAAATCGAGTAGATATAATCCAGGGAACACTTGCAAAAGCATACGGTGTCGTGGGAGGGTATATAGCAGCTAAAGCTGATATAATAGACGTCGTCAGAAGTCACGCATCTGGATTTATTTTTACTACAGCGCTTCCACCTGTGATCGCAAACGCTGGTAGGGCAAGCATCACACACCTGTACAACAGTGACGAAGAAAGAAAAAAGCAAAAGGAGAATGTTGCAAAACTTAAGGCAATGTTCA
The DNA here is from genome assembly GCF_009856525.1 of Neorickettsia findlayensis. Lineage (NCBI taxonomy): Bacteria > Pseudomonadati > Pseudomonadota > Alphaproteobacteria > Rickettsiales > Anaplasmataceae > Neorickettsia > Neorickettsia findlayensis. The sequence continues at coordinate 736,893 of NZ_CP047224.1, forward strand.
AAGCAAATAACATCCCATATAAAGATGCCCCAACACACATAATACCAGTCATAGTCGGGCATCCAGAAGAATGCAAATATGCATCTAAAACTTTACTGGAAGAATTTAAGATCTTCATCCAACACATAAATTACCCAACGGTTCCCCGCGGCACAGAACGTCTGAGAATCACACCAACACCGCAGCATACGGACACAATGATGGAAGAACTTGTATTCGCACTAAAAGAAGTGCTTGGAAGAATACAACAGAGAAAAGGCGCGAAGAGGGCAACGTAGGCCGTACACCTGGGCGAGACACCAACTAATCAGTACGGTACCACGCGGAGCTTCTGTTTTCTTATCTTGCGTCTAGTTTCCACAACTCTCCTGTGCCTCTTTTCAGAAGGTTTTTCGAAAATACGCTTCTTTCCTGGCGTTATCCCTTCCCTGGATAAATGTTGCTTTAATCTACGAAGTGCCTGTTCAACATCTCCATGATGAACCATAAAAACTTGTCCCAAACTATGCCTCCTATTCAAGATGACACCCGAAATTCTACCATATCAGAACTAAAAAACACCATCCCATCAAAGTTATTCACTTTCCTCGGAGAGGTTTAATAAAGTCTTCCGGAGGATAGTACCGCTCATCATGCTTGACTAAGACTTTTTTAGCAAAAAGTAACCCATCCTCAAATCTAGCAATAACTACAACATTCATTCCATCCTGTACAAGTGCAGGTAGGATACCCTCATAAAGTACTTCTATTTCGGCTGTATCGTCAGAGAGCAAGAATCTCACACCACCCTTTGATTTTTTTATACCCCCGACCACTCCCCCTACTTTTATTTCCCTGTTTGAACCAACAGTGCGTTCAATATCACTGGGCAAATAGAAGAAGGAGATACTCTCACCAAGATTAAATAACAGCAACGAAACAGCTCCAGAAAAAAGCAGAAGGCCTAATGATAAAAACCAAAACTTTTTCCACCGGAGAAGTAGCATATTACACCCTTTCTATTTGCACTTCTATCAATGGAATTTTTATCCTGCTAGTTAGTGAGCCACGCACAATTTTTCTTACTGCCTTTGTGATTGTCCTGAAATCACTATTTTTATCTGTTTTCAAGCTCCTATCGATGGAAGCTAATGCATTTTCTTTCCACCCTCCTTCCTCGCTATAACCAAACGCAACAATGGTAGGCCTCTTTAGTGATTTTCCCTTTTTGTTCATCACGAGAATTACCAAAATCATTCCGCTTAATTGCAATCTCTTCCTTGTTTTGATAACGTGACTGTCCGGATGTTGTAACCTGTCATTATCCACGCACCAGAAGCCAACTTCTGTCTGATCGATCTTTCGTGCACCCGATGCTGAAGATATCTCAATTATGTCACCATCCGCTGCAATTAAAGTGTTTTCCACACCGCATTCCAGCGCAAATTTTGCATGCTCATGAAGATGTAGATTTTCTCCGTGCACAGGAATAAGAATCTTTGGCTTAAGCAACTGATATAGCTGTTTCAACTCGTCTCTATACGGATGTCCCGACACATGTACGGAATGTGTTCTTTCTGTGACAACATTCACACCCATAGCAATAAACCTATTAATCATCTTTGCTATCCTCTTTTCGTTTCCTGGAATCATTTTTGAGGAAAAGATGATGGTGTCATCAGCGTTGATGGTGAAACTTTTATGCGTACCTTGTGAAAGCCTATTAACCGCGGCTAATTCATCTCCCTGACATCCTGTTGCAAGAATAATCAACGACTTTCTGCTCCCGTTATACTGAGCTAATCCTATTTCATCGATGTAATTGAGATCTCCCAAATAACCACTCTCCTTTGCAGCAGAAATGACAGAAAGAAGAGACCGTCCTAAAACAACAACTGTCTTTCCGTATTCATTTGCTATCCTTGTCACAGTCTCTATTCTTGCAATGTTCGAGGAAAAAAGCGTCACAACACACGCTCCACTCGCATTGGAAATCACTTCCTTCAGTGGCTCCCTCAATGAGGATTCAGACTCAGACTTCCCTTGAGAAAACACATTAGTTGAATCACACACCATTGCCAGAACTCCCTTCTCAGAAAGTTCTTCGAGTCTTTTAAAATCACACGTCTTTCCAACAACGGGATCATCGTCTATCTTCCAATCTCCACTATGAATCACTACTTCATCGGCAGTATGAATCGCTATCGCGCTCATTTCGGGTACCGAGTGGGTCATGTTAATAAATTCGAGCGTAAACTCGCCCAAATGCAATAACTTCCCTGGTTCAACAACGTGGATCGGAAATTGCACCTTATCACGACCAATTTTTTTTAGTAGGAAATTAGCAGTGAACTGAGTGGTATATATAGGAACAGCTAATCTATCCCATAAATATGGAAGTGCACCACAGTGATCTTCGTGAATATGGGTGATAATTATAGCTAAAAGGTCATCCCTGCGCTCTTCAATAAAACTGATATCTGCAACAACGATGTCTATCCCAGGCAATTCTGCGTCCGCAAAACCAGCCCCACAATCAACCATGATCCACCGTCCCTTGTATCCATACAAGGTGACATTCATTCCTATTTCACCAGTACCCCCGAGAGGTAAAAAAATTAAATTATTATCCGTCATTTATCACTAACAATATCTACTTTCTAACTACATTTGTGTCTTAAGCGAGTATTCGCAGAACAACCGCACCACGAAGTTTCCTTATAAACCTTTCAGTAAACGCGATTTTTAACACTTTCTAAATCCACAGGCGCGGAAAACCAGGTAAAAACTCTCGGGCCCACCATGCAGATGGACTTCTTTGCTACAGCAATCCCAGGATACCTGCATTATAACAAAATCTCTGGAAATTGCACACAATGAAAACTGCGGAAAAAAGGGAGAAGTACAGATTCAGTGCTATTTGAACAATCATAAAACAATCAGCTAGTCTACAGTGAACTAGCACAAACCAAACACCTTAAAGAGTTGTACTTTGCTGTTATACTTAGCGTAAGTAGTCATGTTTTCTCACACGAAGGTTTGCATGGAAGAAATAGAGAAAAAAAATAACAGCTTGAAAAAGTTCCATATTAAGACTTATGGCTGCCAGATGAATGTTTACGATTCAGAAATGATCGGGAAGATCGTTGGCGGATTAGGGTTCACACTCTCAGAAAGAGCTGAGGATGCAGACTTAATAATTTTAAATACGTGCAACATTAGGGAAAAAGCAGCCGAAAAACTTTACTCCGAGCTTGGACAAATAAGACTTCTACAAAAAAAGAAGCAAGAGAGAATCCTCACTGTGGTTGCTGGGTGTGTTGCACAAGCCGAGGGCGAAGAGATAATGCGTAGAGCAGAAAATGTTGACATAGTTGTTGGTCCACAGAGTATCCACTCGCTGCCTGAACTTATTGCAAGAGTCAACAGACAATCTGGGAAAGCAATAAAAATAGAATTTGACCCTATAGAAAAATTTGACTACTTAGCAGAAGAAACTAGTAAAAGACAGGTACATCAATCTTCAGCTTTTCTCTCTATACAAGAAGGCTGTGACAAGTTCTGTGCATTCTGTGTTGTTCCGTACACAAGGGGAGCTGAGTATTCCAGACCAATAGAAGACGTCTATCGCGAGGCACTAAGCCTAACAACCAAAGGCGTTAAAGAGGTCACCTTACTTGGACAAAACGTGAATGGCTATCATGGACCATTGAACTCCGGAGATAGGGTATTCAATTTAGGGCAATTGATTTCACACTTAGGAAAGATTCCCTCACTAAAGAGAATACGCTACACCACCTCGCATCCTGTCGATATGCATAAAGAGCTTTATGATGCACATGCTAATGAAAGCAAGCTTATGCCGTTCGTACATCTACCGGTCCAATCTGGATCAGACAAAATCCTGAAAAAAATGAACAGGAAATACACCACTGCAGATTACCTTAAAATAATCCACGAATTCCAGAATGCGCGAAACGATATCGCTTTTTCATCTGATTTTATAGTGGGATTCCCCGGCGAAAGTGATGACGATTTTCAACAGACACTCGCATTGATAGAACAAGTAAATTATGCACAATGCTATAGCTTCAAATACAGCCCAAGACCTGGCACCCCGGGTGCTGCTTATACACAAATTGCCGAAGAAACAAAAAATACGAGACTTCAAAAACTACAACAACTGCTTAAGGAAAAACAATTAGAGTTCAACCAAAAAATGATTGGGAAAACCGTCACGGTCCTATTCGATAAAAAGCACCCAGAAAAAATCTCTGGCAGGACCGAATACATGCAACAAGTTTTTTCTTGTGATAGCAGTCTGCTTGGTAAAATAGTGAGTATGCGGGTAGAAGATGCATCGATTTTCACACTAAAATGCGTTGTAGAAAATATCATTTCGGCCTAATGGGCATATTTTGCATGCTACAAATGCGTGCAACAAATCTTGCGCTACAGTACCAATCCGCTTGGCAAAATGGATAATACCTCAGCAGAAGGTGCACCGGTATTCACACCAGAATAGAATGGGGAAAATGTCAGTGTATTATACGGTATGGTTTGCGTCGTGCTTTTCATAGAAATCTGTCGGCAAGCTGCTCTCCTCCAGATATTATTTCGATTGACCGGTGTCACTCTTCGTACAAGATTTTTATTTTACTAAATTTTCCTGATGCTCATTGCACTAGTGACTCCTGGAACAAGTCAGTTGTATTTGCCATCAATGGTGATTTCAGTTAGAGTTACACAAGAAGCAGTTTTGGAGAGGTGGCCGAGAGGCTGAAGGCGGCGGTTTGCTAAACCGTTATACGACCAAAAGTCGTATCGAGGGTTCGAATCCCTCCCTCTCCGGGTGTGATTCGTTTGGCTCTTGTCGTTTATACTAGCCGTTAGTAGGTAGTCCTTTTCTGCACACAAAATTGAAGAGCACGTTTTTTACCAGCGTCCTAGCGAGGTTCTATTCCTGTATCAATCCCTCTGCTTTCTATGGATGGATATTTGATTCAAATCCGCAGATGTGGACCGGAGACATACTCGTAAGAGTGCCGGCGTCATTTCTTCTATGACAAGTTCAGCATATGTGAAAGAGTATCATCATAAACTGTGCTTATTCTGGATAATACAGAAAACCCAAAGCTTTCGAGAAAGTGCCTTTCTATACCTCAAGATTAAAACAATACATAACTCAAACGGGTAGGAGCCCATCCATAGGATGGAGCAAAGCTGCATGGAGTCGCACTCTTCTATGAATTGCAGAAATTATGTGGATCTCATGCAAACAACTGAGTTCTCACACCTGACGCTTTTCTAGCTCAAGCATCTTGAATACTTCCACCATAGCAAATCAATTCACACCATTACTTGGACATCAGTTTTCGTATAAACAACAAGATTATGCTAGAACAGATAAAAACAGGACATCTCACAACAAATGAGCGTTTCTCAAATAGCAATAGTATGGTTTCGGAAAGATTTTCGCACTGACGACAACCCTGCATTATCTGAAGCCACAAAAATTTGGAATATTCTTCCTGTGTATATAATCGATGAAAATAATTGTAGCACTCGAAAACCCGGAAAAGCGGCTAGAATTTGGATCGCAAGAAGTCTAACCGATTTAAATAAATCCTTGGACCATCATCTGAAAATTTATAGCGGTGATACGATAACTATCCTAAAGACTTTGTTATCTTACCATAAAGCAGAAGCACTATACTGGAACACCACATATGACCCCAAACAAGACAAATATGATGAACAAATAAAAACAGAGATTCTAAAGTATTACCCGAATATTATCGTTCGGAATTTTAATGCTAGGTTGTTATGGGACCCGTCTGAACTCCGCAAGAAGAATGGAGATACATACAGACTTTTCACAGCATTTAAAAATAAAGTCATGGGAGAACAGTTGGAACCTCGTCTTCCCATTCCTTCTCCTGTAGAAATACGTTACTGCAAAGAAATAAAAATAGCAGAATTAGTTTCAGTTACACCGAAAAACATCATTAAAGATAAAGACCACCGTTTTGAGCAGGGAATATATAGAAAATGGAAGATAAGCGAAAAAGATGCACACACTTTGTTACAGGACTTTGTTGATAAAAAACTAGAAAATTATCACATCGATCGCGACTATCCGGCGAAAAATGGTATATCAAACCTTTCGCCTTACATAAATTTTGGACAAATTTCACCAAACCGAATTTGGTTTGCTATTGCGCGATTTTTTCCTCAATCAATGCAATTTCTCACAGAACTGCTTTGGAGAGAATTCGCTTACGGCATTCTAAGCACAAACCCAGAATTAGGTTCTAAAAATTTACAACAAAAATTCGACTATTTCCCATGGGAAAATGATAAAGAAAAATTCAAATTATGGTCTCAGGGAACAACTGGATATTCAATCGTAGATGCTGGTATACGGGAACTCCTGAGCACCGGATACATGCATAACCGAGTGCGAATGATAGTTGGATCATTCCTTACAAAAAATCTCTTGATACACTGGAAATATGGAGAAAAATTTTTTTGGGAACATTTGGTGGATGCTGACCCTGCAAGCAACACGTTTAACTGGCAGTGGATTGCAGGCTCTGGTTCAGACTCTGTACCATATTTCCGAATCTTTAGTCCAACCACACAAATAAAAAAATTTGATCTACAACTACAGTACATACACAAATGGCTCCCTGAGTACAGCAGTATGTGTTCCACTCCTGTTCGCTTACAAAAAAAACGCCAGACACCAGTTGAGCTAGTGGTAGATGAAAAAGTGTCAAGGAAAAAAGCCCTAACAGCATTTAGAATTGCAAATATCAGGTATAGAAAAAACTTATTAATTCCATGACCTTTTTAAGGCAAGCACAGTATTATTTTTCTTTGAGTATCAAAGAAGTCACACCAGAAGCCCCAACAACTGATCCCGGGATTCCTAGAGATGCTGGAAAGAACAACCCTATGCTACCTAAAAATTCAGATAAAGAGACTTCCCCCTCCACGGAAGTCGGTGATCTTACTTGAATACTCCCAAGCAGATCTATACGTTGTCTCGTTAGCTCAAGAATCCGTAAATCGGATGAATCACCGAACTTCAATGAGAGACCAGGATCATCCGCAGGCATATCTACCTGTTGGGCAGTAATCTCAAAATAGAAAAACCGCTCCGACCCTCTTTGGGAGATAATCAATGTGGCTCCGCTCTTTGGCTCGAGAGGCTCGTGTGTAACTACATCAAAAAGAGAAGGGTACTTCCCAAGATTTTCTTTATAAAGAGGGCTACTCTCAGAAGGATTGTGCACAACAACTAATCGGACATCTTTTTCTAAGAGTGAAGTTAAAGACCTCCTACGTTCACGAAGTGATTCCAGATCTTCACTTATTCTGAGAGGACTCGTCTCTCTAGGAGTGTGAACGATATAGAGCACACAACATTCCGAAGAAGAAGCGACATCAACTGTAGCGAATTCGACCGCGGCCTGAATGCTTGCGGCAAAAACCCTATCGGGAGTAGTGAGCTCATTAAAACTAGGAAGCTCGCTTCCAACAGAGAGCGTGGCAAGATATGCACAAAACTTAGGTAGAATAGAAAGCACAGCAACAGCCTCTGTAACATTTCCAAACCACCACTACCTCTTGGAAAACTGAAAGCTCTTACGCGCCTTCTTCCTACCGTATTTCTTTCTTTCAACTACACGAGGATCCCTAACCAAGAAACCACTCTCTTTTAGGGGACCCCTGAAATAAGGATTGAAATTTTGAAGAGCCCGGCTAAGACCAAGTCGCAGTGCACCGGTCTGCCCTGAAATTCCACCACCCTTAACGGTAGCAAAAACATCAAACTTTCCCGCAACATCACAGACACGCAACGGGAGATACACATCCTGGCAGAGATACTGGTGTCTAAGATAGGACATAAGATCAGACTTTCCGTTTACACAGAAGCTCCCCGTACCAGCCTTAACCCAAACTCTAGCAACAGACGCCTTCCTGCGTCCTGTACCATACGCACGGCCCTGTCTATCCACAACCGGCACTCTCTTTACCTGAGATTCACCATCAAGCATAGTTACCTTCTATTTTTTCTATTTAACGACGCAAAATCCACAACGCTCGGTTTTTGAGCCCCATGCTTGTGCTCAGGACCAGCATAAACATAGAGATTCTTAAACCTTCTACGTGCCATCGGACCATCATCTAGCATCCTCTTAACAGCAAGCTTGACAACTTCACAAGGCTTTTTTCCACAAAGCACTTTAGCTGGAGTTGTACTCTTGATCCCACCAGGATACCCGGTATGCCTATAATAAACCTTATCGGACATCTTAGAACCGGAGAACTTAACCTTAGAGGCATTGACAACAATTACGTTATCCCCGCAGTCCATGTGTGGAGTATATGTAGGCTTGGTCTTGCCCCGCAAGACAGTAGAAATAAAAGCAGCAAGCCTTCCAACAACGGCATCTGTTGCATCCACAACAATCCATTGCTTTTCTATCTGCGCTTGCTTTAAAAAAAACGTACTCATAGGGGTGATTCTAATATCACGTAGAATGCCAGTCAACTAGCAGCTTGTATACTATCTTTATACTCGTTTCTCTCGTCGAAGTCTTACTTCTCGTCAAGAAGAGAGTCTAACAGCCCTGGAAGAAACACCCTCTCATCGCTTCTACTTGATTCGGGGGAATTGTTGTGAAAAGTCGCTGAATAGGTACGCAAAGAAACAAAGACTTCATCTGGAATAACCGAATTAACGGCACTGTCCAGATAGTTAAGTGCACTAAAACTCTTAGCACTTTTTAACCATATGGGAAGATAATACCCAGGCTCTCTCGAGCTATCTTCTATCTCATCCCCGTTCAGGGCATAGTAGAAGACGTTGAGCATAGCAAACAGCAAATAGCAATACGCAATCCCCCGAAGAACACCAAAAAAACCGCCCAATACTCTATCTGCAGGCCCCAATCTTACCGGAGCAATAAGATACATAACCCAGCCATTTATAAGGCCCAGAATAACAAAACTAGTGATAAAAACAGATACCCCTGAAAGCGGAGCAACTATCGGCCCAGGTTTGACGTCAAACAACTCGAGAAAGACATTGGCATTATGATAAGTGAACATCACGGAAATAATGATAACAGCAGCACTGAAAACTTCCTTAATTGCACCCCTCAGTACACCAACGAGAACTGTGAGAAGGAAGACAAATAACAATACTAGATCGAACATTTAGGACACTTTACGCTTCCTCTGGCTCAGAAAAATACAAGAAAATAGTAAAAAAGCTGTAGCGTATACGACCCACTTTGGCATCTGCGGTTGTGACACCATAATTTGTGCAATCTTCATAGAGGTATCAAATGTGGCACATTGAGCTCTTGCATTTTGATCGACTGATATAACATTCAGCATACGGTCCCCGTCATATGCTGCTACTACTCCACAGGAACGAAGCTTTTGTTCTATCGTACTGTCAACACCGCTCTGTATTGTGACCTTTTTTACTTCAGGGTTGCCAAAAAAACTTCGTTCTTGCAGCACAACCATAATCCTTTTAGAGTCACTGGATCTTTCTAAGATATGTTCATTCATTTCGAGTGGCAGGTATTCCGGTGTGACAAGATTCACAAAAATGGAAGGAGCTAAAAGGGCGATTCCCACGAAGAAAAGTATAACCGACTCGTAAAACTTGCTCTTGATGAGAAAGTAACCTTGTGATCCTGCAGTTACGGATATTATTCCCAGTATGCAGAAAACAACAACCTGGAACAAATCCAAAGGACCTGAAAGGTTAAATCCTAAGATTTGAGGGTCTAAAACAAACAAAAATGGAAGTAACATGGTTCTAATGTTGTATAAAAATGCCTGCACTCCCGTCATGATTGCGTTGCCACCCGCTATAGCTGCAGCTGCATATGAGGCTAAACCTACCGGGGGTGTAACATCAGCCATAAGACCAAAATAGAAGACAAATAAGTGAACCGAAAATAGTGTAAGTACTATCCCACTCTTATCTGTCACATACATTAATACAGGGACCATCAAAGTTGAAACAATAATGTAGCATGCTGTAGTAGGCATCCCCATTCCCAGGACTATACACATTACTGCTGTAAGAAACAGGGTCAATAAAAGGTTTCCATTAGAAACAACATCTAGTACGCCACCAATTTTCAATCCTATGCCCGTCAAAGAAACCGAACCAACAATTATACCTGCTGCTGCAGTTGCAACTGCAACCACTGTCATGTTCTTTGAACTCATTATCATTGCATTAATGCAGTTAACGAAACCAACACGCAGTGCAGAATAAAACCCATACCTACGCTCAAGAGCATTCACAATGATTTCTTTCGTAAGTAACTCAAAAAATAGAAAAAGTATCGTCCAATAAGCAGAAAGCGCCGGAGACATTCGCTCCACAAGAAGGCACCATACCAGAATGATCAGAGGTAAAAAGTGATGTAAGCCCGTTTTTAACTTAAAGGCCACACTAGATCTATCAACATCCGCCGCCTTGTTCAGCGTGTATTGGTACCACAGGAGAAAAATGTATACTAATCCACACAACCCACCCATGACAAGCGTAACGTAAGGACCGGCAATCATTTTCAGACCTGAGAAATGTAGAAACCCCTCTATAAGGACGTAGAGACCGGAAACAAGAACTGCAATGGATGCACAAACAAGCAACAAATACCAAATCATGGTATAGAGCTTCATCCTCTTGGCATCTGGAATAACTTGAGGCATGGCACCAAGCTTACAGGCTTCAATGTGAACAATATATAGAAGCGCTATATACGTTAAAATTGCGGGTAAAAAGGCATGTTTTACAACTTCGATATAGGGAATAGAAAGGTACTCTGCCATCAGAAACGCAGCAGCTCCCATTACTGGAGGCATAATCTGACCATTTATCCCAGCAGAAACTTCTATAGCAGCAGCCTTTTCAGCGCTGAAGCCCATTTTCTTCATCATAGGAATGGTCAATGAACCAACAGTAATAGTGTTCGCAATTGAAGAACCAGAAATCATCCCCATAAGTCCCGAAGACACTACAGCAGCTTTCGCAGGTCCACCTCTAAATCTGTTTAAAAGTAAAAATGAAAGTTCGATAAAGAAATTCCCTGTACCTGTCTTTTCCAAAAGACCCCCAAAAAGGACATACAAGAAAACAAAGTCTGCAGATACGGAAATAGCTGTCCCAAACACACCTTCGGTAGAAAACCACTGCTGTGAAGCAATTGCTGAGAACATATAGTTCTTGTGGGCAATAACATCTGGCATAACTTCACCAAATCTAGAATAGAAAAGAAACACCAACACAACAGCCACGACCGCAAAACCTACTGTTCTACGTGCAGCCTCGAGGAGAGCACATATTCCACATGCAGCAATCAGCAGATCAATTATCGTTGGAATTCCAAGTCTCAGCGCAATCTGCCTGTAAAAGACCACTAGATATAAACACGCACATATACCCATGGAGCTCAGCAACCAGTCCGTAATAGGGATGTACCTCTTCTCTGAAGTCGAGAAAGCTGGGAACATCGACAAAGATAAGAAAAGCCCAAATGCAAGGTGTAAAGCACGCACTTGAAAATCGTTGAAAATGAAAGCATTTGAACCAATATAATTCGCCAGATGGAACTGTAGAGGAGACGCAACCCAAAGCTGAAAAAATGCCCAAGCTAACGCTACACAAGAAATGACCATGTACAACAATGTACCCTTTGGTGGGCGAGAACCGAGCTCAGACTCGGTCAGATGTTCATAATCTTCCTTTCGAACCATAAAACTCTATCAAGAAAAAGAGAGGCTGCATGCTTATACAGATGCAGCATAATTTGTGGAAGCAAACTCCCAATTAAGCAATTGACCCAAAAATGCCGCTACATAATCGGGCCTACGATTCTGATAATCTAGGTAATAAGCATGCTCCCACACATCAATCACAAGCAATGGAGACAAACCCTCCACAGTTAATGGCGTTTCGGCATTAGATGTTTTGAGAACTACCAGTTTATCTTTCAACTTATCGAAAGCTAGCCATGCCCATCCGCTACCAAACTGACCGATAGCAGCAAGACCAAGCTGTTCCTTTAATGCGTCAAGACTACCAAAATCTCGCACGACCTGTCCCATAAAAGCATCGTCCGGTTGAGGTTTATGCAATGGGGAGCACATTGAGTTCCAATAGAATGAGTGGTTCCAAACTTGTGCAGCGTTGTTGAAAATTCCTTCACAACCTTCCCTTCCATAACTTTTTTTTATGATATCCACCAACCCATACCCGTGATTGAGTTCTTTATTGACCAACAGCTCATTTAGCTTATTTACATAACCTGAATGATGCTTGTCATAATGAAAGCTCAAAGTCTTCTCAGAGATGAGTGGCTCCAGGGCATCCCTATGGTAAGGCAGGTCCGGTAATATAACTGTCATTGCAGATACCATCAATTAACAAAGCAGGATACTACCACTTTGGAACATATTTTGCAAAACTTGGCACAATGTGCGATGAAATAGACAATCTGGTTCTGTGGCAATTGTTTAGGCTGGCAAACTAACAATGCGTCGACCTAAATAAGCTCATTTTTCGCGTTTAGTGTATTTGAAGGGCAACTCATGAATGTCATGTCCGTTGACTCATCGGGGGAGTTTAATTTTTCTGTGGCAATCGTAAAAGATGGTGAAATAACTTCCTCTAAGGCAATCGAGGGCAGATTTTCCGAGCATTTTTTTCCCTTTCTTTTCTCTCTAGAAAGGAAAACCTTCGAGGAGATTGATTTATTCGCTGTAAATACGGGACCGGGAAGCTATACTGGCATTAGGGCAGCAATAGCAGCTCTCCAAGGGCTGTCAATTTTCTCGAATAAGAAGCTTGTAGGTCTCAATGCTTTCTCGGTTGTGCTTGATAAATTCGAGAGGAACAATAAGGAAAAGATGAAAAACTGGAACACGATTGCAATAGTGCTACGTGGATACAACGACTCATTTTTTTATCTTAAAGAGCTCAAAAGAAATTTCGAGGAACATACGAAAATTGTCAGAATAGACCGAAAAGATTTGGGAAAGATTTGCTCGGACATTTTACTGACCAACATCCCCGGTTGCGGACATATTTGTGAGGTCTCTGCGGAAGATTTAGCTCTACTGGCACTTCAGCAGAAAGATTTCAAAAATGAACTTCAACCCGTCGTTCCACTCTACATATAGCCGAGATCATCAATTTTTTTATGCCCATCTCCAAACCAATACAGGTTGCTATAGCTTCACTGACCATTTTCGCGATTTTCTTCGGCGCAGGAAATCTCATATACCCCACATTCGTTGGCCTAGAAACAAGAAGTAACTTCATGTATGGATTTCTTGGATTTGCATCTACGGGGATCTTCTTACCACTATTGGGGCTAATAAGCATGATCAAGATAGGATGCAAAACAGATGAATTTTTCGCCTTAGCGGGGAAAAAAGTCAGTACGATATTGGTAGTGTTAATATTGTTATTGTTGGGACCACTCGGTGGGATCCCTAGATGCATCATAGTTTCTTTCGAAGCACTCAAAATTATGAGCAGTAGTATTCGTTTAATTCATTTTAACTTTCTTTTCGGCACACTGACGTTTCTGCTTGTCCTACGTGAAAGTGAAGTTGTTCGGATCGTTGGTAAGTGGCTTACACCGGCATTGATACTGGGAATACTAGTGATAGTAATCGCTGGGATATCATCAAATCAGGTAATGTCGGACGCTACGCTTACTGGATTTTCTTCGTTTACATTTGCAGCCCTCGAAGGCTACCAAACAATGGATGCCTGCGCAGCGATTTTTTTCGCAAAAATCATACTGGATTACTTTAAAAAGGAAGTACCAGAAAGTGATATTTTAAATTATTCTTTACTCTCCTCGATATTCGGCTTTTTCCTTTTAGGAATTGTATACGCGGCACTGCTTTTCCTGGGCGCGAAGTATGCCATCAATCTTAACGAAATACCGAAGGCAAACTTGTTCAATTCTTTAACATGTTTGGTTGTAGGTAAAGCGTCATCAGTGGTAGTGTCATTTACCGTCTTTTTTGCTTGTCTTACAACTGTGATTGCATTAGTACAATTAGTATCAAAATGGCTTACAGAACACGCCGGCATCGACTTTAAACTATCTGTTTGCGGAACTGTCGTTTGTAGCATGATTTCTGCTTCGTTCGGATTTCAGACTTTGACGACCCTTCTGATAAGTATTTTGAGCCTACTTTATCCTGCCCTTATTGTGCTTATCTTGTGTAATTTAGCTTCTGGCTATTGTCAGCACATGCGTAAATATTCTCCTGTGATCTTTTGGCTTGCGGCAGCGATCAGTACATATATGGCCGCAGGATTATGACGTGAACAAATGGGATGATAAGAAATATCAAAGATGACGCTTGATATTTCACCGTGGAAGATATTATCATAACGCCTACCAGTAACTTCAACAATGGGTGGTCTTTGCGCACCGGAAAGCAAACTACTTTTCCTGTAGTGGGGGAGATGCCTTTGTCGTTTTATCTGTGACTTTGCGTTTTTGGGTAAACATATGGGAAATATTCTTCCGTGGCTGATAGCGACTTTATTCTTCATGTACCAGTACATACTTCGTGTTCTGCCAAATGTCATAGTTGATGACATAATGATGAAGTTTGACATTTCGCCTGCCACCCTAGGACAAGTGGGTGGACTCTATTATATTGCATACACTCTGCTTCACATACCCGTGGGAATGATCCTGGACCGTGTGGGTGCTAGGACGGTGATTTTTGTTGGTGCTTTGTTAGTGGTCATCGGAATGTTACCTCTGGTTTATACTTCGTCTATAGAGCTCTTGATTGTGGGAAGGTTCATTCTAGGTGGAGCATCTTCGATTGGCATACTAGGCCTACTAAAAGTGGTCAGGGATCTTTTTGCGCAAGAAAATTTCTCCTTCGTTTTGGGAATCTCAGTATCCGTTGCGTTAATAGGAGCGATGTATGGCGGACAGCCATTGCACTACTGTATACACACGTTTGGGTGGTATAGCACCTTTTCCGTGCTTTTGATTGCGGGCCTCGTTATTGCAGTTTCTGCGTACATCTTTATCCCTGCAAGAGGAAAGCAGCACAGTGAGAATACAGCCACAAAGGCATTGTCAGAGCTTTTTTCGTTCAAGAAGTGGTTGGTTATTTCATTGATAGGTGGATTGATGATCGGTCCTGTGGAAGGCTTCGCCGACAATTGGGCTACCAAGTTCTTTACTGTCGTTTACCCTAGCATTACGCCTTCAATGGCAGCCTTTCTACCATCGTTAATACTGCTAGGAATAGCAGTTGGGTCACCAATCATAGGGCTGATAGTTGCACGTTTCAATAACTATTATTCGATCCTCACCTTCTGCGGATGTGTGATGCTATTAGGTTTCCAGTTGTTATTCTATGCCCAATTATCACTCAACTTGTTATCCGCTGTGCTGTTCACAGTAGGTGTAGCTTGCTGCTACCAAACATTAATAATACACCTTGCTTCTTGCATGGTACCAAAAGACTGTGCAGGAACTGCTGCAGCATGTGCCAATATGATAATGATGGCTTTTGGGTATTTCTTTCACTCAACAATAAGCATTGTGATTGGAGATAGCATAGCAGATCCTGACAGAATTGTAGCAGGGCTTTCAGTTATCACGTATTGCTTAGCAATTGCGGTTCTAGCATTACCCCTCTTCTGGAGGTTTTGCGTAAAGAATAAAAATCCGCTCTTAGACTAAAAGAGCAGCTTAACGGCTGTCGTACAGGCATATCTCTGTTTCCGGATACATAGGTTTGAGGTCCATTCTTCTTGCGGTTTCGAAGACTGCAAGAAGGATTTCCTGTCGAGTTGAGGAGAACTCCGTCCAAACCCTTGCTTTTGTGTACGCGATCAACCTAATTGCAACCACTGCACTTCCTATCTTACTCACATTAAAAGTTGCCTTAAATTGTTGATTGAGCAGTTCATTCTTCTCAAGAAACGAAGCCACTTCTTTTGTAAATTGCGGAATTATTGCACTATCACGAAATTCAAATTTCAGGACTTCATCGATACGTCTTGCAAGAACTTCACTCTCATTTTGAATAACGATTGTTGAGAAAATCGCATTTGGAATATACATGGGTTTTTTTTCAAGTGTAATGACTCGAGTAAAACGCCAAGTGATCTTGTCAACTACCCCCATGATATCTCTGTCGCTCGAATAAATAAGATCCCCAACTTTAAATGGCCGATCCAAAAGAATTGTCACAAATCCAAAAAAACTTGAAAATAAATCCTTTGAAGCCAAACCAATAACAACACCACCTATACCACCAACAGCCAAAATTCCACTGATATTGATGTTGAGTTTGTCCAGTATCATTAAGCCTACCACCAACAGCAGCGCACTTTTCGTGACCGTTGTAAGAACATTAATCACAAAAGAATAATTCGCTTCCTTTAGTGCGCAATGGTTCTCAACAGTTTTGATTATTCGAATAAATACCCAACCAATACATCCAATAAGCGCAACTTCTAATGTCATGCATAAAGCCCAGAATTTCTCGTAAATGGTGCTGCTCTTCAGAGAGAGCAAAAGACCACCTACAATCATCGTAATGAGCAGAGGGTATCTAACATTTTTAAGAAGGCGGAAAAAAAGATGCTGTTCCGAACTTGATTGAATTTTAAAACGGATCAAAGCATCACAAAGTAAAATTGCCAATATCGCCCCTAAGGCAATAAAAATACCACCATATGTCTCAACAAAATTACCCATCAATCCTATATATCCAATAGACAACGCTTTCCCCATATTGACACCCTCTCTACACGTGTAATACTATCACCACTGGGGTTTGTAAGGCTACAACGTGTCCGTTACTTCTTACTCTTCCCGTTGTTTTTGGGGGTGTAGCTCAGTTGGTTAGAGTGCCGGTCTGTCACGCCGGAGGTCGCGAGTTCGAGTCTCGTCATCCCCGCCATTTTGGGGACCCTAGTTTCGTAGGGTTGTTTAGGCACTTTTCCTCGAAACAAGGTATGACAAACAAGAAACGGTTGTGATGACATGAATGAATTAAGTGCATGCTTGTGCTGTGTGATGTCTTCACCCGTACATACTTTTATTCATTAATCGATGCCTGATCTTCCTATCAAGAAAGACCTTTTATACGCATACCGAATTATCGCGTATCTTGGTATGGATGATCTCACCTATACTCATATCACTGTCCGCCCAGAAAACGCAGATTTCTTCTACATAGCAAAGTTTGGTGTTCTTTTTAATCAGGTCACTTTCGATGATTTGGTCAAAGTCAGTTTGAACGGCGAAATTCTCGATGGAGAAGAGGTCATATACAATAAAACAGCCTACACAATACACGGCTCCGTATATAACAGCCGTAGTGATGTGAATGCGGTATACCATCTGCACACACAGGCAAGTATTGCGGTCTCTGTTATGGAGTGTGGACTCTTACCACTTTCCCAATTTGCGATGCCCTTTTTTGAGAACATCTCCTATTACAAATATGACTCTCTTGCTTCGGATAAAGCGACTCAAGGAGCAGATCTAGTGAATAGCCTAGGTTCTTACAAAGCAATGCTGATGCGTTCACATGGTTTGCTAACGTGCGGTAGTAGCCTACAAGAGGCTCTTTTCTATACCAGATTTTTAGAGCAAGCTTGTAGAACCCAAGTTGCGATTCTTTCCACAAGACAGAAATACATACTTCCAGAATCAGATGTATGTAGAAAGGCAAGGCATGATATGCTTACATTTGAGGAGAGATTGGGCGAACGTGATTGGAAAGCTCTCTCGAAGTTATTTGAAAAGAGGGTCTGACCTATTGAGTCTATGTCTGCAGTCCTAGGATTTTCAAGGAAATTTCCGGTAAAGATAGTACGAGCCGAAGGTATATATCTTTTCGACTCCAATGGGAAACAGTATTGTGACTTCACAAGTGGTATTGCGACCGTCAACTTTGGGCATTGCAATGAGTACATAAACAAAAAAATCAGTGAGCAAATCCGTACGTTGTGGCACTGTTCGAATCTTTTTTCGAGTGAAATCCAAGAACAAACTGCCATAAAACTAATTAATTCAACAAATTTTGGAGACAAAGTTTTCTTTTGCTCGTCTGGTCTAGAAGCAATAGAAGCAGCAGTCAAATTTATAAAACGGTACTTTTATGAATCCGGTGACACAGCTAAAACCGAAATACTAACACTGAAAAATGGCTTTCACGGAAGGAGCGCTACTGGTATTTCAGCTGGTGGCACGGAGGAAGCGCGCCGTGGGTTTGCACCTTTATTAAAGGGATTTACACAGATAGAAGCAAATAACGTAGATGAACTGAAAGCAAAGGTGAGTCATAGTACGGCAGCAGTCATGCTCGAACTTATACAGTCCGAAGGTGGAATCTATGAAATAACAAATGATTACCTGGAAAATTTGCAGATATTAAGGAAGAAATTCGGATTTCTGTTATGTTTCGATGAAATACAAACAGGCTTCGGGAGAATCGGGCGGCTCTTTCACCACGAAAATCTTGGTATAGAACCAGATTTACTCACATGCGCAAAGGGAATGGGTAACGGGTTTCCAGTAGGGGGGTGTATAGTTAACAAAGATATTGCCTCTGTACTTCCACTCGGTGCTCATGGGGGAACCTACTCAGGAAACGCGCTTGCTATGGCCGCTGTCAGTGCAACTTTGGATCTACTAAACAAAGAATTGTTAAGTAATGTGATAAAGATGTCAGAATACCTATCAAGTTCTTTAAGAGAGATTGCAGCACTCCTCCCAGACCAGGTGATAGATATTAGAGGTAGAGGCTTGCTCATGGGAGTAGAGATAGCTCAAACTGTAGATACATGGGATCTGCTGCTGAAATGCTTAAAATCTGGGCTAGCGCTAAATCGTACATCAAAAAGACAGGTCCTGAGGATTCTACCTCCCCTGATTGTGGAAAAAAGCAACATAGATTTCGCAGCCGAAGTGCTTTACAAAAACTTAAAAAGCTAAGAAATTGCACCAATGCCTACTAGAAAATCTTACTCTTCTCTATCCAATCAGACAGCTACGATACCTGCCAACAGTCCAATATCTTGATAACTCTCGATGGTCTACCGTTGCTGGAACCATAGCTTTCTATTTTTCTCACAACCGGCATTCCCCTAACAACTTGTCCGAAAACAACGTGTCTACCATCCAACCAAGGGGTCTCCACTGTAGTAATAAAAAACTGTGATCCATTTGTATTTGGACCCCGATTAGCCATAGAGACCTTTCCGGGACCAGTATGTTTTATGACAAAGTTTTCATCGGGAAAAACATCATTGTTGTATATCGAGTGACCACCAGTACCATTACCTTGAGTGAAGTCACCTCCTTGTATCATAAAGGAAGGTATTATTCTATGAAACACAGAGCCCTTATAGCCAAATCCATTCTCACCTGTACAGAGTTGAAGAAAGTTTTCTGCAGTTCTAGGTACTACATCCGCTGCGAGTTCAATGTCTATCTCACCCAACATTTCCGCTCCAGCACCTATCTCAAGACGTACTACCGGATTAGCGTTCTTCTTTTTCATTTGTTGAACCTTACGAAAACTCACACGCTCGGTATACGATAACACATTCTCTTGAGGATGCAGGAATGCAATAGATGCATACGAGCAACGAACTCCACAAAAAAACAGAACAAACGCAGTAATAGTTGCTACACTGTTCTTCATCATACTCTAGAATTGAAAGTGTTATATGGTAGTACTCGTAATTAAATAAAAAGCTATTAATAGAAAATCCAGATCCGCAAAACTTACAACACTCGCCTGCACATGCGGGCTGTAAAATTTGACTGTCTTGAAACAGCATTCAGAATGAACCATTCAGAATACCCAAACGCCTGGCAACTTCTCTGTAATACTTACTCACTCCACCTAAATCTCTTCTAAAGCGATCTTTATCCATTTTTTCTTTTGTGCCAGTGTCCCAAAAACGACAAGTATCAGGACTAATTTCATCAATCAAAATAATCTGGTCATCATAGAAACCAAACTCGAGCTTCAGGTCTACAAGTGTGATACCGGCAGAGGACAAGGCGCCACTTAGAAAATCATTTATCCTCCACGCCATGACTTTTATTTCCTCTATCTCAGATTGTCTGAGCCAATCAAATGAAAGAATGTGATCATCAGTGACCATCGGATCTCCAAGCGAATCACTTTTGTAATATGTCTCTATCAGCGGAGCATCAAGGATCATTCCCTCCTCTAAACCAAGCCTTTTTGCGAGACCACCCGCAACTATATTGCGTACGACGAGTTCAATGGGTATTAATTCAGCTTTTTTTACAAGCTGTTCTCTCATGTTCAGTACCTTTATGAAATGTGTTTTAATTCCGACATTCTGCAGGTTTTGCATGAAGAAGGCTGATATATAGTTATTGATTACTCCCTTACCTGGAATAACAGAATGTTTCTGATTGTTATAAGCTGTAACATCATCCTTAAAATGCTGAGTTACAAGGTTAGGATTGTCAGGAAAACTAAACAATATCTTGGCTTTTCCTTCGTAAATTTTTCGTCTTTCCCTCATTGTCAACCCAACACCCAAAGACCCCAAAAGGTATCAGGATTATAGCATAAAGCAATCTACTTAACGACTTAGAGAAAGTTTATTTTTATTTTGACTACCCGACATGACATTCAAGCTAGTCCATCATTTGCGGAATAAACTTTTGAGCCGAACCCATACTATTCTCAGAAACGTAAGAAGCAAGATGTGATATATGATTTAGACTGGTTTTAATTCACCTCTCCTTTGTAATCAGAATATAGTGTAGACAAACTTCCATTGCGCACTCAGAATGAAAATGTTTCCTATAACTGGTATTTTAAGCAGTAAAGTTATGTTTAAGGGAATAGTGCAAGCACTAGGTTTAGTAACAGAGTTAACTATGATGGATAAACAAATTTCCCTTGCAGTTGATGCGAAAGCATTAGCACAGAATGTGGAACTCGGTTCCTCGGTAGCATGTAATGGTGTTTGTCTCACAGTAACTTCTATCACCAATACAGAACTAGAATTCTACATTTCTCAAGAAACATTTAGCAGAACCAACTTTCATGCACTTAAGAAAGGTGCAAAGGTAAACTTGGAAGCTTCCCTCAGGATTGGCGATACACTCGACGGACATTTTGTACAAGGTCATGTTGACGAAACTACTACGATTACCGCCATAGAAAAAGTTGGTGAATCACACGTCTTCACGTTTGCCCTTACGGAAGGAATTTCATCATTTATAACGTATAAGGGTAGCATTTGCATCGATGGTACCTCCCTCACGGTTAACGGGGTATTCGAAAACGAATTTAGTGTCAACATCATTCCATACACCTGGAGTCACACTATTTTTCACAGCAACAAAGTTGGTGATGAAGTAAATGTAGAAAGCGATTTGTTAGCTCGCTATCTAAAGCGATTGCTCGAACATACCAGACCTGCTGTATAGACCTCTTATATTTGTACGTGATAATGCGGAATCACCACCCATACTTGATTTCTCACATATTTAAGCTTACTAACTTCGTTCTGTGATAATTCAACTCAGCCGGTGACTTACGCCATAGTTTTACCATACCTTGACCCGGTTGCCTTTTCTTTTGGCCCTATTACGGTGAGATGGTACGCTTTCGCATATGTTTTCGGTATAACCTACAGTTATCTTTTCATTTCGAAGCACGCGAATCTCGCGCACAAGGAGCTAGATAGTCTTTTCTATTACGCCATACTGGGAATAATCTTTGGTGGTAGGCTTGGCTATGTCATTTTCTATAATTTGACCTATTACATCGCAAACCCACTTGAAATATTGATGCTGTGGCGTGGAGGTATGTCGTTTCATGGGGGTCTCCTCGGACTAATACTAGTGCTGTTTCTTTTCTCGTGTCAGCACTCGTACAAATTTTTCCACATTACAGATTTAATCACTTCCACTGCAAGTTTAGGCATTTTTCTTGGAAGGCTTGGGAACTTCGTAAATGCCGAACTATATGGTAGACCAACTACCCGTAGTTGGGGTGTCATTTTCCCAAATGGTGATGGCCTCCCTAGACACCCAGTACAACTCTATGAGGGATTCTTTGAAGGGTTTCTCCTTTTCCTAGCTACACAACTACTCTTCTTTAAGACACCTATCTTGAAATACTCTGGAATGCTATCCGGAATCTGGCTCACCCTATATGGCTCAACAAGAATAGTTCTAGAGAATTTTAGAGAACCAGACCCTCAAATTGGTTATTTTTTTCACTTTATTACCATGGGACAGCTTCTGTCCGTACCGATGATAGGAATAGGTATCGTAATGATTCTAATCGCTACGAAAGCGTTCAGGGAGGGGAGTCCCAGGTAGCTGAGACTCAACAGCACTTGGATATAGCTTCTGGAAGTACAGGATTTATTCGTGCTGCACCCTTAAAAAAGACACACAAATACCAAGCAGGATGAAAGCCATTATTTGATGCAACAATGCAATATCAATTGGCACGTGAAAAAGTAACGTTAGAACGCCGAAAAACATCTGTAGCAACACCATCAATGCCATCAAAAAAACCCTAGCGCGAAAAGTCCGATCATAAAAGAATGAAATGATCAGATATATAAGGCACACCAAGGTCAACAAGAAACCATTCATTCTGTGCAAAAACTGAACAAAAACTGGATCATCGAACCACGTTAAACTTACTTCATTAAATATCTCAGCAGGAAAAAATTCTCCATTCATTAGAGGAAATGTATTGCATACAAGACCAGCTTTCAGCCCAGCTACAAGGCCTCCAAGTACAATCTGCATACTCAAGAGGAACATAAGTGAGTATCCAACTAGATTCCACTCGAAGATTGCTCCTTTAACTACTGTCGGCAACAGGAATTCGTAGACCAACACTACGAAAAGTAAAGATGCACAAAAAAGATGCAAAGCAAGTCTGTAATGGCTAACGGCCGGCACGTCTAATAAACCACTTTTGACCATGTACCAACCAACAAATCCTTGCACCAGTCCCAAGATTAAAGCAATGCACAACCTCAATTGGGACCCCCTAGATAGGTTACCTACAACAAAAAAATAAACCAAACCTGCTACGAAAACTAATCCCAGTACTCTCCCAACAAGCCGATGAAAATATTCTACCAAGTAAATGAACTGAAACTCAGCATAGGAAATCGAAAAGTGACGTACTTTATACTCGGGAGTATTTTTGTACTTATCGAACTCTTTTTGCCATGCACTCTTGCTAAGTGGTGGAATCACTCCAGTTACTGGCTTCCATTCAGTAATCGATAATCCAGACTCAGTTAATCGTGTGAAACCACCAATTGACACCATAGACAATATCAGAACTATACAGACAGCAAGCCATGTTCTATAAGACATTGCAATCACACTATTTAACAACCTCAATACGGCAATGATCACATAAAAATATGCAATGAAAAAGTTCGTCCATACAAACACTTGAAGATAAGCAAGCTTTCAAAACTAAATCTGATGAAAACCGGATAAGTAGTTTTAGTCGAATTAATGAAGGCGTTGAAACCATCCATGAATCCATAGTAGAATCTACGCTGTTGTGTTCCTGCTGTTGGAGCTAGAAATGAAAAGGACTTATCAACCAAGTAAAATAGTACGTAAAAGACGGCATGGATTTAGAGCCCGCATGGCAAGCAAAAGTGGCAGAGCTATAATCAACAATAGGAGAAGAAAGGGTAGGCACGTCTTGTGCGCTTGAGAGGGGTTAAAACTCTTTCTGGCAGGGCGTTCCGGTACTATCAATGTAACAGTTTCGGCTGCCGTTCTGGAAGTGTTTTGCTCCTTATATCGCGCGGGGTAACTGTGGAGCCTATGGTAGGGTTTATAGTGACAAAAAAGGTTGGTTCTGCGGTTAAACGGAATAAAGTTCGTAGGAGACTACGTGCGTTGCTTCCTTTTCTTGTTTCAATGAAAAAGCTGCTGAACCGTGCTTATATATTTGTCCCCTCGCCTGCGTCTGTGTTTTCCGATTTTTCAGCAATAAGGAGGGACGTTTTGTCTTGTCTAGAAAGAGCAAGTCGTTCGCGCTAGCTATGATGCTTTTCGTTTTTGCATTTGTTTTTTGCTACGTTCTGTCGTGTCTCAAAAACCGCAGGGGTCCTTTCACTACCCTAGCTGTATTTGCCATTACTTTCTATAGATATGCAATATCACCACTAAAACCGCGATGTTGCATGTACGAACATACTTGTTCAGAGTATGCATTGGAAATGTTAAAAACGCATCCCTTGCCAAAAGCTATGTTCTTCTCTCTCAAGCGTCTTCTAAGCTGTCACCCTTTTGCGCACCCTAAACTCCAACAGGACTGCACAAGGAAAACGTTTAATAAGCACCTTTCTAAATAGAGGCTATTAGGTGCTAGTCATTGGTTTCTTCTTCAGTTTCAGTAACTTGGCCTGGCAATTTTCGTCCTTTACGTTTTCTCGTGGACTTCTTGGCTTCCTCTTCTCCCGGAGTAACACTACGCATAGGGTCTTCATATGTACTTTGTTTATCTAGAACATCTCTTACAAAGGAGAAAACACCTCCATCATCTTGAGTGATGTTAGAAAATGCGGAAGCAGTCTCTACGTTGTCTGGAACCTGTGCAGTATCTGGCTGCACACTACTATGTGATGCCGACTCGAGACCTGTTTCACCAGTATTTGTATCTTCAGGCAATTCTCTCGAAATGCCAGAAGTACTACTTTCCTCTCCTACAGAAGCACCAGATGTCTCTTCGACAACAGTTCGAGATGTTAATTCTGGAGATGCTTCACCAGTATTTGTATCTTCAGGCAATTCTCTCGAAATGCCAGAAGTACTACTTTCCTCTCCTACAGAAGCACCAGATGTCTCTTCGACAACAGTTCGAGATGTTAATTCTGGAGATGCTTCACCAATACTGACAGACCCAGTGCTCTCCAACAAAATATCACGAGCCGTGTTTTCGAATTCGACCTCGCTATATGAAGGAGGTAATGAATTAGGATGACGTGGCAGATTCTCACCAGCTTCTGAACTCTCACTCATCGAAGGACCACCCTTAGCAGAAGGTGAGAAATGAGCATCTAAGTCTTGGTGCTTTTTAGTATCATTCATACATTCCGGTAGTTTCTCACGTTGAATGCCAAGATAGTAATCATGGATTTTTTCCCGTTCACAGACGTAGAGTTTACGCAAACCACCAAAAAGACTTTCCTCCTTTGCTCCAACAAAATATTTATCCGACATATGTTTAAGACCACCAAAAAGCATTCTTATTCCTGGTGAATCACTTAAATCTCTACTACCCACAATAGATACAAGGTGGTACCCCATAAGAGCCTGTGTATAGTTAATTTGCCTAAAGGCTTTTTTCTCATAATAATGGTCACTGAGTTCCGAATTCACACCTAAGAGATAACTTGTGCCCTTAATAATACCGCTAGAAACGTCACCAACAGTGGAGAGTACTTTCATTGTTGTTTCACCTAACTCTGTCTCATTTAATTTGGCTGCGACCTTCTCGCCAATATAACCTCTAAGAGAGGCAATATCATTTATGCCGCTGCGTACTCTACTAAGTACAGGAAGTTTGTCGGCAAGGGCACCCACCATCATTTTTCCAGCTCTGTAGAGTCCTCCTATGCCATCCTGAGCAGCATAAGCACCGCCTATCACAGCTTGGAATGGTGATGCACCCACAAGCGATGCTCCTATAGACTGACAAAGATCCCTCATGTGGAACATAATCACCGAAAGGAGCAACAAGACAAATACCTCAGCCATATCAAGCAGGCCAGAATCAGATTCTCTTATCTGCTCTATCCGCTCCCAATCCCCTCCTTTCCCTGCAAAACCCGCAATTCCACAATTAACATCGCTAATTTGTGGATCATAGAATGGGTAATCAACAAATCTACAACCTTTTTCCTTGTAATGAGGTGGTATATCAATCACTTTTGCACCACCAATAAACTCAACGCGTTTACTCTCCCACATATGAGTTATACTGAGCGGCATAAACCTCTGCCCAGGCGTCCAAGCATAAACAGAAACATTAAATGGAAAAATCCAGAACTTGTTGCAACAGACCGTGTAACCTGTGTTTCTATAAAATTGGTCCTTTATCATCGCTGAAAACAGCGAGACTACGGTGAAGATCATTATCGCTTGGAAACAGAAACTCAGTGCCTGGGTAAACCAGTTATCGAAAGTATGTTTAAGCTGCCCGAATAGCATCCCCAAAAACAGGATCGGCATTAATACGATTAGCACTGATATTCCAACAAGGGCGGTTATATAAACAACAAAAGCATATGCGACAAGTACAACGTAGATTACCAGTATAAAGAAAAGGATTAACCACCAAAAAACTCCCAATGGATACGCAAGTAGTATCGCCTTGACTTTTGTCGAAACAAGCATTTTGAACAAAATATTCACGGTGTCATCAAGAAAGGCAAAAGGTTGATCTGGCTGGTAACCAGCACCAGTATGCGAATTTACTACTGCTATGACCTCGTTTAGTCCATCTATAAACAGACGGAACAAATTGTTGTAGAAGAAATCCCAGCTACTCGGAGAAATTAGCTGAAGAATAACTGCCATTTTTAGAACTTTTATCAGCAACTCACTTGGTGGACTTTCAGACATTCCCATAAGAAACCTAAGACCCGTGAGAACAATCATCAGAACGATTAGCGCCTTAACTAACGAAACATAGTCATTATTGGATGTAATGGCTTTGTATATTGCCTCATTCTGTCCGGTAAGAATCTTCTGTAGCGTGGAACGCACACCTTCAAAAAACTTCGCAGTATTTTTTGGGTCAACAACTCCTGTACGAAATTCCAGAGAATAACCACCTATGTTATTTTGATAGAAGACATCCATAAGTTTGTAATAGATTCTCCAACCAGGCTTCAGCTTCAAATGCGTGCAATCGGTTGTAAAGATCGACTGTATACGAATACTATGCCCAGTATATCCAACATGCATCGTCGGAGAGGATGGGTTTTTAATAGATGAAAAAGTAGCATTAGGATTCGGATCACCAGGACGGTGAAAAAGTAAATACAATCCATACCCTTTTTCTAATATGCACCCAGACTGGGAAAATTTAGGATCTATTTTTACACCATTGATTAAGCAGCCTGTTGTAATATCCGTCATTTGTGTCGGTAAATAGGTGCAGGATTGGCGTGGAAAACTTTTCCTAAATTCCTCACTTGCTACTTTTAGAGCATCGTAGTCAACATCCCCACAACGGAAAACCTTTTGCATTTCATCTTTAGAAAGGTTGAACGCACCACGCATAGGTATGAATAGCCACCGTCCCTCAACATTCAAAGTGATTGGCTCACCTGAAGTGACATAACCGGAATCCTCCCAGCGCATTAGCTGATTGCCTGAAGTATTGTTCTCTAAACCAAGCACTTCTGCATCAGACTTAAGAAGCAGGCTACCACGCTCAATTAACGCGGAAACGCTTGACTTAGGTATGCCAAAATCGTCTGCCGCTATACATCTTGGACACGTAGTTTCACATTTCTCACAGCCAGATAGTAAAAACAGCCCAAGTATGACTATGAAAACACGCTTCAAAGCACTCGGACAACATTGCGCTATAGCACTATTCACTTCTACTACCCTAATCTTTTTCATCGTCACCTGCCTGACTCTGGGTATGAATTCCATCACCTGATTCATCCGCCTCTTCATGAGAGTTTTTGCTCTCCCCTGTGGAAAAACTTTGTGAATCATCTTCTTCGGTTTCTCCTCCAGGAGCGCCTGCAAGACTATAAGGATCCTGAGCACGCACATCATCTATATCAGCATAAATATGCTCTTCATCAGGAGGACCGCCTTCGTATATAGGATTAGGTACGCTTCCTTCTTCAGTCTCTCCTCCAGGAGCGCCTGCAAGACTATAAGGATCCTGAGCACGCACATCATCTATATCAGCATAAATATGCTCTTCATCAGGAGGACCGCCTTCGTATATAGGATTAGGTACGCTTCCTTCTTCGGTTCCTCTTCCAGGAGCACCCGCTAGACTATAAGGATCCTGAGTACGCACATCATCTATACCAGCGCGAATATGCCCTTCATCAGGAGGACCGCCTTCGTATATAGGATTAGGTACGCTTCCTTCTTCGGTTCCTCTTCCAGGAGCACCCGCTAGACTATAAGGATCCTGAGTACGCACATCATCTATACCAGCGCGAATATGCTCTTCATCAGGAGGACCGCCTTCGTATATAGGATTAGGTACGCTTCCTTCTTCGGTCTCTCCTCCACGAGCACCTGCTAGACCATCGACGCCGTGACTGCCTCTTGTATCAGTCTGCACTGCATTACCCGTAACGGGAACATTGGACAATCCTTCATTGTCCAAAGATACCAACTTCACATTCGAATCTTTGTGAGAATCCTGTAAAGAAATACGCTCAGCTTTCTTCAGTGGGTCGTCTGTACCTGGAAGCACTTTTTCAGCATCCTCAGCAGCTTCCAACGTAATATTGCGGCGGCTACGAGGATTTGATCTAATTGCTTGCCCTATTTCGGACTGAGTTGCATCATCCAGACCGACAACAGATAACATAGCTTGATATGCAGCATGACCTGCATCGGACGGACTACCACCGCCTGTAACACCAGTGTAGCCCATCATGGTACCTGTAATCATATCCACCATGGAATCCGTTATTTTAAGGAAGCTCTTCATAGAGTGAGCCACCAAAAGAAAAACAATCACTGAAACCAATGACACAGGAAGACCTCCGAAGCCAGAACTCGCAGCACCTGGAATGAGAAAACGGTCTATACCACTCATTCCAGCATCAAATCCTATAGGTACAAGCGAACTAATAATGCACAAATCACTCCCAAATATATCTGTGGAAACAATACAACCAGGACAGACACCAAAATTATTCACTTCGTATAGCGTTGCCATCATTACCGCGTTTAATAATGCGAGGGTTCCAAAAATAAAAATTGGGCGCAGAGCAAAAGAAATTAACATCTTGAGCCAACCCTCAAATAAAGGTTTCGTCCTTTGGAAAATCAAAAAGGCTATAAAGATAGGTGCCAACAAAAAGAGTAAACCTGTCGCAATCAATATCATGAGATAGATTACCATTGCCTCGATGACGCAACTGAAAAAGAGAAATACACCCCACAATATGATTGACATGATAAACCAACCGGCAGGACCTGAAAGAAAAAGGGCCAGCATCCTTAACCAAAACTGGTTTGTTATTATCACACCAACGGTTCTATCAAGAAATTCAAAGGTGCTATCTGGAGAATATTTCCCACTCAGGCTGCCAGTGAAATAGTAGATGAGCTCATTAGAAGAATTAACAAACAGATCAAAAATTGTTTCGCCGAAGAACTTCCAGCTGTAATCGCTCACCAAGAGCAAAATGAATGCTATCTTCATCACTCGCAGAATAACATCCGACTTTGGATCTCTGATTATCCCAAGTAGAAATGACAACCCATAAGTGACTAGATAAAGCACTATCAAGGCTTGAACAGCAGGTGCAATTTTCCCGACAATTGCACTGTAAATTTGTACTATCACTCCTGTCGCTTCAGGTTTACCATATGGATTTTTTTCACCCTTACCATAAAAAAGTTTTACGATCGCGTGATAGATCGTGTTAAAAGGACCGGAAAAGTTTGGGTACCACCGTTCTTGCACTATGCTGACTGTATATTTATTATCCTCACTAGGAAGGTATTTACCTGTTTTGACTGCTTTCACCAAACTACTATCAATTGCCCCTGCTATACCAAAATAGACCTTGCCACTCCCTTTGAAAGAAATGCTGTAAGTACTTCGATCTATATCTCGCGGATTAACGACTGCCCTTTTAGGAACACCAGTATTGAAGCGAAGTTCATGTGCATTTGGATGCGCAGTACCGGGCGCAATACTTGGAGGACCATCACCAATATAAACATAAAGCCTCTCCCCGTTTTGATATGAGCAACTTTTTCGAACTCTCACACGGTAACCCGAGTATATGGCATTTTTTGAAGAACCTCCCCGACCTGCAATTCCAAGAAGCAGCGGACTTCCACCACTAATACTGCGCGGAATGGTAAACCACGTATTCAACTCTAACGATGGTATAGCTCCACCATACTCATCAATATCCATGCATCTTCTTACCCTATTATAGAGAGAGGTTTCTTCCGTACCGATGTTATAAATACACAACTGAGCTTCATCTCCACTTCGCAGTAGTGACGACTTATCTTTAGCAGCAGCTCTACCTATTTTGGCAACAAGTAAATCCGCCCATGCCCTCTCCAAGTCTGATTTGTTCCTTCTGCGTGCACGGAAGCAAGGATTTGAATTATCAAAATCATCATCATATCTAATGCTATAGATTCCATCTTTATATGTACCGTCCGAAACGAAATTTCCACACATTTTATTTACCTTGTACGTCTCGAACCTCTTAAGCTTCGCTCTATCTTTTTTCAAATCACAAGAATCCTTGTACTTGTACTCCCAACTTACCTTCTTTCCTCTATGAATTTCTTCAGGGTCAATCTGACTCTTGAACCCAACATCACAAAACTCTTTATCAGATAAAATATGTGGAACAACGACCCGCATATCGACCGCAGCTGCTTCTATCCATTTGGCATTACCATTTCCAACTATGACTCTGTTACTTCTGGGCGTATAGCCGTTTCCAATAAGAGATGAATTCAACAACTCCCCCTTCAACGAAGGAGGAAGAAAGAGTTGTAACTTATCCTCACCTCTCTGTACAAGAATCTTTCCACCAGCTTTGCATATGGCATTTGGATCCACATCACCTCCGGAAACAAGTTGTATCTTTTTTCCTTTTACATCCTTGAAATCTTCGTTGTTATACCAGGAAAACCCGAGTGGTATATTGTCGCAATCCACTAGATTGACGCTGACTACTGGTATCAACTCAAAGAGCACCTTGTCTCCCGGTGAAACTTCTAGATAAGTATCAACATAATATCTTCGCGGAGTTGTTGACGATTTCTCACATAGAGGTTCTTTATTCTTAATATCTGAAAGGTTTGATGGATTATGTATGCCTGCAGGAGCACCACCAGCACAAAATCTATTACTTACCTCGATTACTTGACAATTCCATTCAGGACACATTTCAAATTCCTTTCTATTGAAAAGTTTCCCACACAGATCTATGTCACCAATGACACCAAAGGGTACTTCTTCACCTTCTCCAATTTTGATGCCCGAATCTAC
The DNA here is from genome assembly GCF_009856525.1 of Neorickettsia findlayensis. Classification (NCBI taxonomy): domain Bacteria; kingdom Pseudomonadati; phylum Pseudomonadota; class Alphaproteobacteria; order Rickettsiales; family Anaplasmataceae; genus Neorickettsia; species Neorickettsia findlayensis. The sequence continues at coordinate 768,225 of NZ_CP047224.1, forward strand.
CCACAATGTACTAGGCTTAGAGGGATCCATACCTTCCAGGTAGGCCGGCACAATGACGTTTGTAAAGTTTGCATTTACACCATCACCAGGATAGATGCACCCTATGTCACAAGCACTTAAAAGAAGCAATAAGCCCAGAACTACTCTACGCATAAATACTCCATTATCTACTACGTTTTGGTGGCTTCTCAGGCTCATCTTTCTCCTGATCGAGTTCTTTAATATGTCTCATGTGTGCTTTTTGATACTGTGTTTGAGCATCTTGGCCTACAATTGCTTTCATACTATCCATGAATTGCTCTGCAGGAACCGTCGCGTCAGATGCAATCGCACCAAAAATTGAACTAGAAAGAATGGCAGCTCTTGAAGTGAAGGCGACAACTGCGTTACTAATCACAATAAACGACACCACTAAACTTATGCCTACTGGCATCCCACCTGCGTTTTGCGCAACCATTATTCCTCCGGTATCGTATGAAGCTGGCAAATACACGGCAAGTAGGCAGAATCTGAACAGCACAAAATCTGGTTCAATTACACATCTAGGACAAATCTGGAAATCGAAAAGTGCGTGAATTATTCCCAACCCCACTTCTGTTAAAACCGCAAATGCGGCAAATGTGATAATAGGGGTCACGGCCACTTGTGCCAAGTTTTTTATCCAGTTATCAAAAATGGATTTTGTCCTCTTAAAGAAAATCATAGAGAGAAAGATCGGTGCAAAACACAGAAGCATCGCCACCATCACAATCGACATGACGTACGCAACAATGATTTTAAGCATGGCCATAAAAATCTGTATTAGGCCAACAAGTATCAATAAGAAATACAAGATCCCTAAACCACCGGAAAACAAAAAACTAAAGATCCTGAGCCAATTCTCTTGCGTGCTAAAAGGAGCAAGCGTTTTATCGAGAAACGCGAAATCTACCCCATTCATATTGCCCGAAAAGTAATTGATCAACTGCCCAGAGCCTTCCACAAAGAGTTGAAACAAATTCTCATTAAAAAATTTCCAGCTATTGGGACCGAAAAGAACCGCAACTATACCAAGCTTTACAAGTAGGATCACCAGATCAACTTGAGGCGTCCTAACAAGGCCAAATAAGAAGGCTAAACCGTAGACAACGATGTAAAGTACGATAGAAGCTTGCACCGCGATTGTGAGCGTACTGCCTGCTACTGCCTTATAGACACTCCCTACCGCGCCAGCAACATCGTCACCCTCGCTGAACCTGCCGTATTCATCGACTGTCTTGCCGTATAAAATCCTTATTATTTTACTCTTTATGCTGTTAGTTGCTTTACTAAAAAATTTTGTACCGTCTTGTCGCTTAAGGACATAATGTACTGATATGTAACCACGGCTTCCGGCCTTTCCATCTCCTCGTTGATCTACTATTCCCACATATACAGACCCCTTTCTATCTATTAGATTGGCAGAGTTCGGCACTAGAAAGGCACCACCCTCACCACGAACTGAGGGTTCAAAATTGGGCTCTTGATCAGAGGTATACACCTTCACTTCATCAAAACTAGAAATATTGCATTTCCTGCTTACTTTGAGTCTAAAAATACCGTTTTGCACAACATCCGGATCAGGTGGGCCAAATCGTAGCTCCATTAACTTGGATGACTTTGAAGACACCCTGAAGAATTTATTTAATGAAACGGCCATGCACGTAGAAGAATAACCCTGGGATATGACATAACAGAGACCTGCAATATCTTCATTGTTGCCACACAGGTAAGAAAGCTGTCCATTCTCATCCTTCAAATAAAGATGAAGCAAACGTAAAACAAGATCTCTACCATCAAATTGAATCAAGGGCCCGGATTTCATCATCTCAGTTGGACCTATGACTCGTTCACAATAGCCATAGATCACCACTCCAGGAACTCTCTCACTTAGATTTTCTATATCTTTGCTATACTGCTTTAAATTTTCTCCAAAAATTATAGCCTTGCATAAACCAACTGTTCCAACTAATTCATCTATCCCGCTAGCCATACTGTAGACAACTTTAAACTTCTCTAGAGCACCTTTTTTATTGATCGCAAAATTAATCCCCGGCGCAAAAATACCACCATAAGGTTCTCCTCTGCGTCTCATACACTCTTGATAATTCCCCGGGTAGATTCTTGCATCTTTGCCTGCACAAATATCATTACTAATTAAGCCGGATTCGAGCGCGGGCCTCAAACCTATTGAAACTTCATCACCCTCGACAAGGTTAAGATCGACCTCAGCTTTGCCATCTGGAAACTCAAGATCCACTGATCTGCAACTAGGAGTATCACAGAGATTCTCACCATTTTCGCTCAAGCAATTATCAGGACAAGGAGGATGACAAAGCGAATAATCCTCAGATTTCTCAAATCTATATTCAAATATATCGCCCTTTTCCAGATTGATACCTAAGTTAACCCAGTGAGTCTTAGCACCGGGGACTTCTCCTTCACCAACACCCATATACTCGAGACAATTTCTATTACCCACATCACCTGGATTGGGACAGACTCGCAAAGTACCTTCTCTAATATCATTAGAGCTAGCACCAGAAATACAGTCTCCGGCACATCCAGATAAACAAAGAAGGAGTAACAAACAAGCAAAAGAAAACCCTCTACTGGACACAGTAAACCCACCAGCTCTGAACCTGACTTCCGGCAGCATCTTGTATACTGTTCGCTTAACCTGCACCACCCATTCCACCTGTACCACCCACTCCACCTGCACCACCTGCGCCGCAACCTTTAACTGTTTGTTGACCACCAGGCCTCTTCGATCTCGGAAGTTCTCCCCCAAGTTTCTTGCTTATGTTCTTTCCTCCTGCAACAAGGGTATTCGCAGTATTAAACGAAACAGCAGCAAGTTTTCTTGCCATAGCCTGAGGACTACTGACATGTCTTGAAAGATCTGCTCGGAAGTTACCAACAAGCTCTGCTGCCAAACCACCTAAAATACCAAGGAAGTGGAAAAACAAAAACAGCATTAAAGTCATCATGCCCAGCTTTAGCCATAAAGCACTAGTAGCCGAAGCATCACTCGCGATCGTAGTTACATAAATACCAAAAAGTAGCGGCTTCTGAGTAAGTGACATCTCCTGAATCACACATGCGAGAACTGCAGAACTCCTCAATTCTCCATCTGCATTTCTCTCTTTACATTGATCTGGATTCGCAAGCTTATAGCTGTAGTAACTCCGGACACCATCCAACTTGGAGATCTGCTGGAAGGTTAAATCATCAAAGAAAAGCTTATCAAAAACAGAAAAAACAAGAGCTAAAAATCCGAATAGAACTACAGGATACAGCGAGTAAGCCATCACCTCTTTCAACCAGCCTTCGAAAAAAGGTTTCGTTACCTGGAACAAAATCATCGGAATAAAAATCGGAGAAAAAAGTATAAGTATCGTAAGCGCGATTATTGCCAGTATAAAAAGATGAACTATCCACAGGATAATGAGGAACATCAGTATCACATACATTAGCACCAATAACGCAATTACCAGCTGTCCTGCAAAAAAGAATGCCAAGATCAATACGGGTACCATGTATATCCCTGCACCAAGCGCACTTATCGCACCAGCTGTTATGACAGTTGCTACACCACCACCTGCAACAGTCGGATTACCAAGAGCACTACCTAAGTAAAACGCCACCCTACAATCCAACCTATCCCAAAGGGTCATATAGGAGAGATTTTTCAATTCTAACTTTGAGAATATCGGCAATTCGCCACCACGTACTGGTTTCAGTGAAGAGCAACTTAATACACCCTTATCAATAAACTTCTTCAATTCAGCGAAGTTCCTTTTATGACCTGACTTGACAAAAGCCTCAAAACACGCCCTTTCTTCAGGGGAAAAAGCCTTCGTAACTACGAGCTCATTGTACTCGGATGAATCGAAGTTACACACATCTTTTTTTCCTCCTCCACTATAGACGATATCTGCCAGACCGGTAGAGAGTGTTAGCAATCTATCATAGTAGATGATCATTCCATCACCTATCGTGAAATAAGCAATCGCAGCAATTTTAAGGACAAATATCGTCCACTCTTGCATACCGCTTACACCACCACTTAATAGTTTGAAGCCAAATAGAAGAATCGCGAGAACCAGCACAGCCTCTACGGCAGTCTTCAACTTTTTCTGTGCAATAACTAAGAAACCATCATTTTCTCCATTTCTACAGTCCGATACTAGAATATTCCTCAAGGATTCCCTTATACACTGAACCACCAAAGATGTCATTGGGAACTGGGCCTTAGCAATCAAACCTGTCACACCATAACACGCATTACTTATGTAACAATTGAAACAACCTGAGTTATCGTAACTTAACACCCTAGAAAGATCTTCAGGATCATAGATCGGCTTTGATTTGATACACATAGGCGCAGGATCGACAGGATCCCTCAAATGACAGCCAACTTTCGCCTTTCTAGAAAATGTAACATAGCCACAAAGCTTGGATCCATCATACTCAGCAGAAAAAACATAAGGACCTATTTTCTTACTTTCCATGTGCTTAAGTGTTACACACTGTATAGAGCGCACACTTACTTTTCTTTTCATGTCCAGAAGGGTGTCCAAACTTTGGATTTTGTTCTCGCCACCCAACACACCCAGGTTAATTGCAGTGAAATTGCTTTCCCTGCTGTCCAATTGAGTTTCCTGCCCTATTCTGGAGAGGTAACCCCAATCAAAAGGCTCCCTGTAACATATTTCAATGTACCTTCCGTTCTCTGCTCTGTTGCGTGGCCAGGCATACGTGCAACCCTTTGCATTACTATTGATTTCATTGCTTTCTTTCTTATCGCAATAGGCCATTTTCTCCTCTGAACAGACTTCAGCTCCTGTATTCCCATCCTGACAGTATTTATAATATCCAGCACGCGTCCTAAGAACCGGGTTTCTAACAAATGACCAAAGGCAGCCTACCAGTTGCATAGCCGAAACTACCGCAACAGCTATCAATCCAAGACCAATAGCGACCATGATTGCACCGCTGCCAGCAATGATCATTATTCCGGCTACAATACCGGCAATTAGACCTATGAGTGCAAAAGCTACATCAGTTCCACATTCAGGATAAGATGCTTCACCTGGCATTACTTTGGGTAGAGCAGTCTCTTCCGCATACGCGTAAGAAAAAAAGAACCCGCTTTTAAGAAGTAATATATTGTTATCCAAAAGGTTAAGTGCAAAGAGTAAAAGTAACCCTCTAAGAAAAAGCTTCATTACTGACCTAACTCCCTCACTTTTTCATAAAAAATTGGAAGCCATTTCACTGGTTCCTCACCATACTCTTCCATGATGCGGTGCAAGAGCAGCACCGTATCCGCGCGTCCGGACAAGACTGATATAACATCTTCCATTCCAGCAAGGTTGATCCGTGCTATAACAGCGCTCATAGCCTGCTTTATCAAGAAAAACCGCGTAGCTGGATCTGTGTGTTTGATGAGCGTGTACTCGCGCTCGCTAAGCATAAACACGGATCTGTAAACGTCTGTTGCTTTAAGGTTCGGCAAAAAAATCTGCGTCGCTGTTTGTTGAACCAGAGTGTCACTTATCGCACTCTTGCTTGCATCCTCTACACTTTGGGTAGCGAATATAACAAACGTATTTAGCTTCCTAAGAACCTTCAGCCAATCCTTAATTGTGGGCGCAAAAACCGGATTATCTATAAGGGCCCAAGCCTCATCTAACACAATCATGGAGGGAGAGCCATCCAACGAGATACTTATTCTATGGAACAAATACCGCAAAACAGGTGCGAGTGCAGCGCTGTCTCTAAGAAGGTGTCCCATTTCAAAACCAAATACACTGGCCTTCGAAAAATCAAGACAATCTTCCTGATTATCAAAAAGTGTTGCATGCGAACCATTCCCATACCACATTAGTAGGCGAGTAGCCAAACTATTGTCACCCTCCAATCCAAAAAACGCAGAAAGATTGCTTAGAGTTCTATCCGCTTTGTTTAACTTAAAATTACCTGCCACAGCATCATTGAGTGTCGCAATATCCGATGCAGTGAACTTATCTCCATTTACGGAAGCTAGAAGCTTTAACCACTCTGTTAGGAAGGTTCTGTTCTCGTGTGTATCGTCAAGTTGAAGAGGATTAAAGTCACTCTTACTCCTTGGCTCTATCACTGTGTAGACACCACCTAGTGCACGGATAAAAATCTCAGCACCCCTATCCTTATCAAAAAAAAACATCCGTGGCCTGAACTTCATGCTCTGTGCACATAAAAAGTTGAGCAGGACAGTTTTACCTGCACCTGTCGGGCCAATTATTAGTGTGTGCCCAACATCTTTACAGTGGAAATTGAAGTAAAATGGCGTACCCGAAGTAGTATCAAAAACAGTAATCGCATCTCCCCAGTGATTACCCTCCATCTTCCCAAATGGATAATTGTGCTGCGACGCAAAACCTGCCAAATTTAGTGTGCTTATTGTTGCTTTTCTGACTATATAATCAAAATTTCCAGGTAACTGCGCCCAAAAAGCAGGTTCCAGATTTATCTTTTCACGGACAGCATATACACCTGCATTTGTCAGCTCGGATTCAACCAGCGACAGTGCATTCTCAAGTCCTTTTTCAGTTTTTTCACGACAGAGTATGGTCAAGTGATGCAACCCAAACGCAATTCGACCACTCATAGCATCATCTAGAGCTCTAGTTATTTCAGCAACTTGCGAAATAGCTTTATCCTGAGTTTGTAACATTCGACTCTGCTGAACCTGCATCTTACTGATTGCAACCTGTCTGTGTACAAACTGAAATGTCTGGGTGATAACAAGTTCATATGGGACTTGCAGAAAATTGTCGAGCATTCCAGCTGACGTGTTCTGCCCATATTCCTTCAGACTTATAATCCCAGCATACTCACTTCTAGACGGTGTAACTATCTCTATCGACTTTCGTCCAAAATACATCCTACAACCACAAAGAGCTTCATCCAGTCGGCTATAAGGAAGAACAAGATCTGACTGTGTTACACCACAATTGGCAATCCTAGAGAGAAAAGTTAAAACTTCGGAGTATGTGACATTGCCAACTTTTTTCAATCCAAGAAGATGTGGGGTATTATTCCTCAAGCTTATTAAAAGCTTGTTTGTCATTTCCTCCAATTCTTCATGGGCAATTTTCAGATCGGCAATACGACCTTCTTTTGTATCCTTACGAGTTACCTTTCTGTACAAATCGTTAAAGAACTCAACCTTTTTATCGTTGCGTCTCACGACTGTTATGTATAACTCGTTCACAAAAGAGCTCTTGTTTCCATGTTTCTGGCGCCACCTTTTTCTGACATAGTCAGCAAAATAGTTAGGTATCTTGTTAGAAAAGAAAGCACGAGCTTGACTTCCTTCTCTTCTACGGATTAAGTGGAAACTAAGGGCAAAATGACCAGAAGAGACGCTTTTAAAAAGCTGATTTCTTAGTGCCTTATGGATATCTACATCTTCATCATCGGCAGTCTCGAAGGGGTAACCTACCAGCCTTATAACCTTGAGCATAGAGTTATCCTTCAGGAGGATGGTGCTGGAATCTAAGTGATCCTTATATGGTATAAAATTCCGAGCATGATACTCGGAAGAAGCGACTTTAGCTTTGTAGTTCTTAAAAATGGAGAAATCGAACATCCTCAGAGCACATCATAAGAGTTAGCATTATGGTAAGGACGATTTTTACACCTCATGCATTTCTGATTCCTTACTAGAAAAAGCTCCAAAAAGAGGGGCTCGTTAAAACAGATAAGATATCCTATTCCGTGTATGACCGGCATGAAAAAAAGCAGGATAAAAAGATTTTTTGTTAGTATATACGCAAGCAACGAGACAATCAGATTCATTGCACTGAAAGTAAAACTCACACCGAGGAACATTGCCGGACGCGTAAGACCCTTAAAGAGCGGATCAAGACCCAAACTACCTACACCCATACTTCACAATCTCGCTATCAACTCATGACATCATGGACACACCGCACCCATCCAGATACACATTATTACCTAATCGTTAAGTATTTCCCAACAATAACTATCACAACACTGCCCTTGTAAAATACTCAAATCCAAGAACCACTGTCACTACAATCAACTACACAGATCTCGGTCGGACAAATTCTAGCCACGACTATACAGAAAATCTATATGTAGTAGCAAAAGTGGCGCTCTTTATTAACAGATAAACAAGGCACTCCAAAGCAGGTCAGTGATGCACCTTATCTATCCTATTTCTAGAATATAAAGCAATTCTTTATCCAAGCCGATTTTGATGCTGCCATAGTGTGTAGTATGCACCTTTCATTGCAAGAAGCGTGGAATGAGTCCCCCTTTCAACCACCTCACCACAAGCGAGAACTATGATTTCGTCTGCGTAAAGCACTGTAGACAATCTGTGCGCAATAATTAAAGACGCACAATCTTTCCCAGCGTTCATGATGCTTTCTTTAATTGCGGATTCTGTTTTGCTATCAAGGGAAGAGCTAGCTTCATCGAATATGAGAATTTTTGCATCTTTTTTGAGTAGCATACGTGCAATAGCAATCCTTTGTTTTTCACCACCAGAAAGCTTTAAGCCTCTTTCTCCGACGACAGTCTGATACTGTTCCCTTGTACTGGTAATAAACTCGTGAATACTTGCAAGATTCGCAACCCTGATTACATCATCTAACTTTATATTTTGCGGATCAGAATATGCAATATTGTTGAAGATGGTATCATTAAACAAGGTAATATCCTGTGGAACAATACCGATATACCGTTGAAAAGTCTCGGGTCTCAAAGTACTGAGATCCTGGCCATCTATGAGGACTTGGCCTTTGGATGGAGAATAAAATCCAAATAATAATTTCGATATTGTTGACTTACCGGCACCACTCTTTCCAACTATCGCAAGAGTTTTCCCACGCTCCATGCGAAAAGAGAGATTCTTTAGAATTTGGCGATCATCAGAATATCCAAAGCTCACATCCTTGAATTCAACCACTCCTTCCTTGAATACAAACTTAGATCTCCGGTTTTGCACGCTTTCATGACATCCTTCTGATAACAACTCTCTAACTAAATCTACATCTAGATAAGCAAGACGCATTTCTCTATACGCAAAACCAAGATTTCCCAGAGGAATATAAAGTTGCAAAAGGTATGTATTAACTAGAGCAAAATCACCGATCGTCGCAGCATTGGCAAGAATATCAAGAATAACTGCAAGATTTATTCCAACTAACCCAAGAGCAATGATTAGCGCCTGACCAACATTAAGAACGGACAAGCTCCTCCTGTTTTTTACCGCAAGTTCTGCATAGCCTTTGAGAAAATTGGAATAGCAAGTAGCTTCATAATTTTGGTTATTGAAATATTTGACAGTTTCGTAATTTATCAGACTATCGACTGCTTTGAATGAAGCTTTCGTTTCAGCTAGCTTCATTTCCTTTATATAGCCAGTCCGCCACTGTGTAATTAAGACCGTGTAAACACAATAGAGAGCCAATGTCAGAAAAAGCAGCACAAAGTAGTAGTACGGATAGAAAAGAAGAACAAGTATGCAAACAAAGATCGTTTCAAGGAAAGTTGGAAATATACTGAAGGTTGCAAATCTCAAGAATGTTTCGATTGCCTTTACACCGCGTTCCATTATTTTAGATACTTCACCTATTTTCCTATTCAAATGGAACCTCATCCCCATATACTGGAGGTGAGAAAAGGTTTCTAAAGCTAATGTTTTAGCAGCATTTTGTTCAACTGAAACAAAACATATCTCCTTTAGCTCATTCAAAATTTGAGATAGAAACCTTACTCCTGCATAAGTGAAGACAACTAAAATGACTGATCCGACAGAAAAGTTCTGTACAGAGTCAAATTTCTCGATTGCATCAAAAAGGAATTTGTAAATGAATGGTACCAGACTGCTGGTTATCTTCGCCAAACAGAGAAACCCAAATGCTGAAACAAGAGCAGAGCGTAGCCTAACTGAGCTCTTGCGCCACAATAAGTCAAAAATTAGTGATAACGTTGTCATGCCTACCATGTAACGCGGTTTGAATACCAAAACAGTGTTACACAACATTAGCCTGATACTGCGAATGTATCCAGTCGAAACCTACGTGCTAGCACATTTAGAAGTGAACACCAAATCTGCTGTTTACTACACTAATCTCCAAGTAACATTCTACAACAGGTTATTTGGTGTAGGATCTTCTGGTAGAAAACAAAACTCTGTTTCAAGAAGACATACTTCCTCAAAGAATTTGCTCGCCTCCTTTTTCCCGTGCTCCATAAGTTCACAACGAACCTCTTCGCTAAGATCAAGATCAAAAGTGCTCAAAACCCTACCGTTTGAACTAACAAAGTTTGTATTGATGCTAATCTCCCCAGCAAAATTAGGATGATGATACCTAGGCTGAGCAGTCCTACCAGCATCAAAAATATACATCAGATATCCAAGGAGATCATTATACTCAGCAGACCCAGAAAGCACTTGAGAGAAGTCCAGATCTCCGATTCTCTTAGAGATTACACCAGGATGCATATCATTGAACAACTGCATCATGAAGATCAAATCTTTATGCGTCCACAAAGTCTGTTCCTCACCACACGTACCTATGTGAATAGCAAGCGTCTCCTTATTGTAGTCTGCATCTGGATCAGGCAGAAATTGAGGTTGATCGAAAAGCCAAAGTGGATAGTTGTCCAACAAACCTCCATCAACTAAAAGTTCCCCATTTGGTCCACGGCATGGAACAAAGTAAAACGGATAAGAAGCTGAAGCTCTTACAGCATCCACAACACTGTAATCCGGTGTATCCTCCCAGGAATATTGAACAAGTTTCTTGTTCGTAACATCTGTGGCAAAGACATAAAGATCCATAAATCCGAGATCGTGCATTTCAGCAAAGGTAACGCTTGAGGTACCACACTTTTTCTCTAGTAGGTTGCACAACTGCGCAAGCAATTTCTCCCCAGTATATCTACCATACTCTTCAAAAAACCTTTCAGTCTCTTCAGGCAGACACACTGCGTCTACTTCTTCTGCAAAAGGGATCTTAAGGAAAAAATCTCTTATCTCCGCTACACTCATGTCCACCGCTGTGAGGAGAGCCAACACAGCTCCCGATGAAACACCCGCAACCCGTTCTATGGAATCTAGGACACCACGTTCTTCCAGTGCTTCCATAGCTCCAACACTATAAAGAACCTTTACACCACCACCTTTAAAAACCAAATTTCTATACGGCATAGCACCACTGCACTTTTAGATATCCAGAAGAAAACACTTTTATCCGCTAGAAGCGAACAAATGAAATAATGATCCGATGCAACTAGCTTAGACAACTTCTTTAAAGCTCCAAGAATCTAAAAAAAATTTAGACGGATTTTGCACCACAAACTAGAGACGTAGTCTAACATATTTTACAATATAGTTGTCGAATCATAGATTGATAAGCATCGTTATTGTAAATAACTTTACATTTTATCTACACAGCACATATAATGCTTGCGTACGTATGCGATGTTCTGTGCACGCAGCTTTGTTGCTACCAAAGGTTTGTTTAACTTTGTTTGAGAAAATGGGATCGGGATGTTATGGACGTTCGTCCGGCTATGTTAGAGTGAAGGACCCGCTCAAACAAGGAAGGAGACTTGAGTTGCTTCCTCCTGCCTTGCTTGGCTTCCTGGTACAGGTAGCACTGCAAAACGTTACCGTCTTGGCGCTAATGAAATACCTTCATGATTCTGCCGTCCCATATAAACTCATAGCGAGTACCTTGGATCAACTCTACATTTCTCAACCTTCTAACCCATTGGCACAGTTTCTTTTTTGGAACAAGAGTTACCTGCTTGGTACTAGCAGGTCTTTTTTCACCAAAGCAATTCTTGCCAGTACGATTACTGCATTGCTTATCATCGGAGGCTTTATCGTTTTAACCGTCTATGAAGTAGCGGGTGTGCTCGAACGGAGAAAGAGTGCTTTTGAAAAGCCATTAGAGCAAAAAAGAAAAAGGAAGTTTGCTGTGAAAGCAGCGCAGTTTACACTTGGATTCGCGGTTGGAACCGTCTTAGCTGTCACTGTACTACTTATCCCGTTTTTTCTATTACCGAGCAAAAAACCCGAAAGCGTTTTGAACTTTATACTCAAGTTCCATAATGTTCGTGATAATCCACTGGCCGAGATTCTGAAAGGTATAGTTAAAGAAACTTTCAAGGATAGCGTCCTTTTCGAGAAATACACTACAAAAATAGAGGCTTGCCTTTTGGCAGTATTCTTCTCCTCGATAGCTCTTTTTTGCATAGTTCTAACTTTTCTGCTCGTATCTGCGCTAAAAGAAATAAGGTCGAACAGCGTGAAGGAAGAAAGTCCCTCGCAAAAATCGGAGAGTGCTACTTCTATTTCTTTGGAAAGTCCTCCCAATCCTCAGGTTCTCCGTGCTATCTAATCCGCTTTGAAAGTGCAGAACATGGGTAATCAACTCATCCACCATTGAAAGTGCTTTCCTCGTAGGCTATTTTCGAGCTTAAGAAATTTAACAGGAAGAGTGGAAAAAAAAAGTATAACAACCAGCTTTGGAAAAATAGTATACCTGGACTGGAACTGCAAAGGTAAACTCGGACCTGTAATTTGTATCCACGGTATTAATAGGAACAAACGTGACTTTGATTATCTAGCCAGAACATTAGCAGAAAGCAATTTTAGGGTCATAGCTATTGATGTGCCAGGTAGAGGAGAAAGCGAATATATGCAACCAGACCTGTATACATATGAGAATTACCGGAAAATTCTTTTGGAATTTATAAACAGATTGGCTCCACAGAAATGCATTTTAGTAGGAACATCAATGGGGGGAATAGTGTCAATGATGTTAGCGTCTACTATTCCTCAAAAAATCGAAGCACTTGTTATAAATGACATAGGACCATATACAGACTTCTCGGCAATGGTGGTATTAAGCAAATATCTCTGCATGTACCCAACTTTTTCATCACTTGACGAAGCAGAAAAATTCTTAAGAGTAATGTTAAAACCACTTGGCCTGCTCAAAGAAGAACATTGGCAACATGTACTGCATCATTCATTCAGAAATACCAAGGAAGGAAAATATGTATTGGACTTCGACCCAGAAATTTTTAGAAACCACAAGGAAAAAATAACTGGATCCAGAGATTTATGGGAAATATGGCACAATATTAACCAAAATATTCCAATACTTGCACTGAGAGGAGAACTCTCACGTATGTTATCAAAAGAAACATTTACTAAAATGGCTCAGTCGCGCCAGAAAATTTCGTGTCTAGAATACGCTGGTATAGGACATGCACCCTCACTCATGGATCACAAACAATTAGAAGACATCAAATCTTGGTTACTCGCAAATAGTTCGGAAAAGCAAAAACAAAATTAAAGTCTCTCAAACACGCAAACTTTAGAAACCATCACTACACATTGATACGCAATCTTTTATCTTTGTTGATAAGAAATATCTTTATGATATATTGCCCTTTTGGAATGAGAAATCGGTCTTAGTCTTTATGAATATTTTCAGACCTACGATCTGGTCTTTACTGCTCACTCTTCTCTTTGGTGATTCCGCTAACGCATTTTCTGTGAAGCCGGGTGCTAGATTGTATGCCGGTGCTAGTTACAGTGCTTTTGTAGCCGGCAAAATCAGTGGAGAAGATATACGCACAGAAAAAAGAAAATTTCTCACCGTAACTAAGGATAGACTTATGGACAGTACACTCGAGAGTTTCGGTGGTAAAATCGGATTCATTGTGTCGGGTATTAGTATAGAGACAGAGTGCCTGTATGGACGCACCACCTCTTCGTCTTTAGGTCCTCAAACTAGCGACCCCACAAAAACTGAGACCACTCCAACTAGTGATGAGAATTTTAGCACGGAACGTGTATATCTGTTGGGGATCCTCAATACCAACCTAGAATTCTCTGGCGTAACTTTATTAAGTCCTTATGTAGGCGTTGGCATTGGTAGTGGTAGTATACTCACTGAAGGAAATGACGGTAATTACGGGTTCCCTCTTGTAACACAGTTAAGAATGGGACTAAAATCAGACCTTGAACTGTTCTCAGTGGCAATAAAACCATATTTTGGGTACAGGTTAATGTTAATTTCAAGCCTATGCGCAAAAAAATTGACTGATGTCCCAGCAATAGTTACAGACCATCTAGATCCGAATCTGGGCATTGTTGAAACGGTGAAAGGATCAGTGAGCAAGATTCGTGAAATGAGTCATGTTTCTCACAATATTGAGGCGGGTATAGTATTTCATACACGCTAGCACAGCGTAGACCAAAGTGACCGCAAATACTCTCATACTGTGTTCTTGCACATGAGATCTTTTGAGCTACGTTTCTAGAGGAAATGGTAAGCTCAGCACTAGGAAAAACTAGCATCTAACCTCACACTATAAATTCCTCCTTGCTCTGAAATTTCGGAATTAAGCAAGATTTCTCAGATCTTATACACTCAAATTCTGAAAAAAATTATTTTTTATGCTACTTTAAATAGCTAATTGAGATTAATACGAAAAAAAGTAATATTTTTTTTACAAAATTAGGTTAGTTCTTTGCATTTTACTGAACCATCGGGGGTTTATAGATGATTGATAACCGTTTTTTAAAAAGTGCTGCATGTCTTTGTTTGCTCGTTCTAGCCCCCGCATACGAAGCCAAAGCTACAGATTCTGAAATCCAAAAAACAGAAATTGGACTTTATGGAAGGGTCTTCAATATAACAAAGCTCTCTGGGGAGAGTAATTTCATGGATACTGGGCTTGCAGCGATAAATGCCTGGAATGACGCTCATACGAGCAAACCAGATGGCTATCTCAATGGTGCTGTGGTAAGAGAATTCAGACCTACACATGGATTCAACATGATGGGTATCGGTCTAGCAGTTGGCTACCATATCCAAGAGACAAGGATAGAACTTGAAGCCCTGGTAAACGGTGCAGGTAAAGTTGCTGAAAGAGCAGAAGAAACTTTCTATGGTGTCGCAGATGTACCATCTGATCTACCAACGGAGACAAATAAGGATAAAAAATTAGATGGTATACAATTTGTGCCCGTAGGACCTATGCAATTCACGGATTTCAGTTACAAGGCCGGTTTATTGAATGTCTACCACGACTTCAGTGCCGGTAAGGTACTAAACATGTTTGTAGGAGGCGGTATCGGATTGGCTAAGGTCAAGTACAAATTATCTGAGGCACAAGAGCTAGTGAGTACACCTTTTATTGCACAGGGCAAAATCGGTATCTCTTTTGATGTTGATTATCTAAGGAAGGCTGGCGTAGTGCCTTATTTAGGATATACCGCACGCTACTTTACGGAGACAAAAACTAAAGAACCAGTAACAGGTTTGGGTGTGATAAGGTCCAAGTTAGCTAGTGGTGGTTTACTAACATCCTTCCTTAGTGACTATGACGTAGAAAAAAGCCCAGTAGAAGGTGTAAACTTTGTGCCTGTGGCGAAGCACCTACTCCATAACTTAGAGGTAGGCTTTACATTCTTGCTTGATGCATAATGCATTACTTACTCACACCGGAAGATAGATTTTCAAGAAAGTCTATCTTCCTTCATATAAAATTGTATCCGGTTAGTGTATGTCAAAGAGAAATTTCCGTTATGTCGGATGTATACTGTAAAATGAAATCGCAAAAAGAACGCTGCTTGCGATTTCTTTGTTTTGTCCGATTTAAGATTTGTTTTTCGACACTTTTTTGTGGATTCACCTAAATCTGAGATGTTCTCGAGTGGGTAAGCTTATCAAATCGATTGGGCGATTTTGAACTCAGAAAATCAAAAAGATCTACTTCAAAGGCCCTTGACGATGGACTTCTTGGAGGGCATGATATAGACTTTCCCTATGAAACTTCAAAGAGGTGAACTAAATGATAAATAGAAAGTTCCTAGTGAGTGCTGCCCTTGCGGCTGTCCTTGCGTGCGCATCTCCTTCTTACGGGCAGAGTGGTGCGGAGGATTTTGTTGAAGAAGCAGATGTGTTTTACGCTAAGGTTGGTTATGCTCCTGGTATGATTCAGGAAACTGAATGGAGTGGTAGCGCTTATGCCACTACAGATAAAAAGGCATTCAAACCAAAATATGATTTTGGACTCATGGGTGGATCTGGTGCACTCGGGTACTATTTTGGTGGCATGAGAGTTGAAATCGAAGGTAGCGTACACAAGGTCGCTGCTGAAAAAGATACCAAATTGTCTACAACTCCTGTTGCTTCAGTTAACACTAGCACTGCGGCTGGCAGTGGCAACGGTGGAACTGGTGGTGCTGGTAGCACTGCAAGTAATGCAAATACTGTTGCAACTTATAAAGGTGCAACCTTTATTGGTGGTATGCTTAGTGTGAACTACGACGTTGCTGTTACTGAATACATCAGTCCATACTTTGGTGTGGGTTTTGGTGCACAAAGGGTTGCTTTGGATTTTGAAAAATCTAATTCAGTCACTGCCTATCACCTTGCATCTCAGTTGAAAGCTGGTGTCAATGTGACCGGTTTGGCTTCTGTCGTACCTTATGCCGGATATAAATTTACATACCTCAACGAGAGAGAGTATACAGGCGCAAAAGCGGATGATGGTACTACTACCTTTGCACCTAAAGTTGCACACATGGTACACAACTTTGAAGTTGGTGTGATGGTGCCTATGAACGCGTAGTTCTTAGTTCCTCTTGCTACAGGGTGGGGTTTTGTACCGCTGATTTTGTGTAGGTGTGCATGTTATTTTTGATTGTTTTACAGTTTTTTGTTGCGGTCTTAATTGTTACATTGGTCCTGTGTCAAAATTCAGGTTCCGGTGTTGCTAGTGCTTTTGCCTCTGGGCGTGGGGCTCTTTTTCCTGTCAGAAGTGCGTCTAGTTTGTTTGTTAGGTTTACCTGGGTCCTCTTGTTCATATTTTTCCTGAACACCATCTTTCTAGGAAAATTAAATTTTGCTTCGAACACTGAGATTATAGTAAGCGAAGTGGAAGGAGAGTTAGAGAGGGCCCTGGAAGCAGATCATAGGGAATCTGAAAATACTGACTATGCCTCTTCCGAGTAGGGGGTCTTGCGCCTTTATATTTGTCACAGGTGGTGTTTCGTCGTCTGTTGGTAAGGGACTTACAACTTCTGCCATAGCGGCTCTTATGCAGTCTATGGGGTTTCGTGTCTGCATCAGGAAAATGGACCCTTACCTCAACGTCGATCCTGGAACCATGAGTCCACTGCAACATGGTGAAGTCTTCGTCACCGAGGATGGTACCGAGGCTGATCTTGATCTTGGTCATTATGAACGATTCACTGGCATAAATTGCACCCGTCATGATAGCACGACAGCGGGTAGGATATACGTTGATCTTATAGAGCGTGAGCGGAATGGTGAGTATCTTGGTGCAACTGTTCAAGTCATACCCCACGTAACAAATCTCATTAAAGACTTTATTTACTGCGGATCTGATCGGTACGATGTGATACTGTGTGAGATTGGTGGTACAGTTGGAGATATTGAGGGACAGCCGTTCTTTGAATCCGCAAGGCAGGTTGCGTATGAAGTTGGAAAGGAGAATGTTATATATTTGCATCTTACCCTTGTTCCTTACTTAAAATCCTCTGGTGAGCTTAAAACAAAACCCTCTCAACACTCTGTCAAAGCACTAAACGCATTAGGTATACAGCCTGATTTCTTAATATGCAGAACACAATCTGCACGAATGTCTAGTGTAGATAAAAGGAAAATAGCCCTGTTCTGTAACGTTAAAGAGGGTAACGTTATAGAAGCACAGGATGTCGACAACGTGTATGAGATCCCTGTAATGTACAAGGAGCAAGGACTTGATACAAAGATAAGTGCACTTCTTGGACGTGGTCCGCTGGAAGCAGACGTGTCTTATTGGAAAAAAGTCGTACAAGGAACACGATCTCTTGTAAGCAGTGCCAAAAGACTTTCTGTGGCGATAATCGGTAAATACTCAGATTTGTGTGATGCCTATATTTCAGTTGATGCTGCTTTGCAGCACGCCGCTTTCGCTGTAGGCGTAAATTTATCTGTCCAGATTATAGACGCACGAGGGGACAACATGTCTGATCTTTCAAGGTTTGATATGATACTCATTCCGGGCGGCTTTGGTAATAACGGAATAGATGGCAAGCTATCAGCGATAACGCATGCAAGGATTAATAACGTTCCCTTTTTGGGTATTTGCTTTGGTTTCCAGCTGGCAGTTTTAGAGTTTGCAAGAAACGTTGTTGGGATCGAAGGTGCTGATTCAACAGAGTTTAACAAAAATTGCAAAGCGCCGGTGATTTGCTTTTTGAATGAGTGGCGTCGTTCAGACTTATCCGTGGAAAGACGTAGTCAATCCTCACAAATTGGCGGCACGATGCGCCTTGGTAAGTACAACTGTGTGCTAAAAAAGGAGTCGAAAGCTTACACAATTTACAATGAAACAGAAGTGATTGTAGAACGGCATAGGCATAGATATGAGGCAAACCCGCGTTATCTACCTGAACTAGAAGAAAGAGGTATGTTTTTTTCTGGGTATTCAGAGAAGGATTATGATATTCCAGAAATCCTTGAACTCAGAGATCACCCTTGGTTCTTAGGGGTACAGTTTCATCCAGAATTCAAATCCAGGATATTTCAACCACATCCACTATTTTTGTCATTTGTGAAAGCAGGACTGCTACGCAAGTACAGTTGATAGAGCTCGCGTACACGGCGAACGTGTATTTTAGGCAGATTTATGCTAAAATTAGTAACTAGAAGAAAAGCCACAAAAGTGGTGGAGGCAACAGGAGTCGAACCTGCGACCTTCTGGGTGCAAACCAGATGCTCTACCAGCTGAGCTATACCCCCTCCTGCCACATTAGAAACGATCATAAGGTAGATGTCAAGCCACACTTATGTCTTCTTCATTTGAGAATCTTTCCTTCTTCATATTTTTATAAATTTATTAGCATTAAAATGCTAAAAAAGAACTTAAACCACAATCTTATTGATTACATATGCAATCATCAGAATTACCTTCACCGGTACGTACAATAGCGTCGTTAATGGACTTCATCAATAAGTCTACAGAAGAAAACTTCGACTACGAGGAAGCGTTACTCATACTCAAGGAGGCTGCAGATGGTGATAGGAGGATAATTTGGTCGAAGAATGCGGAAGCCAAAAAAATAACGCGGTACGATCTCCCAGCGCTCCAACAAGAAACATCACAACCAAGGAATCTATTGTCATCGCATGACTACCTGCAACAGGCAATAAATATGTGCAGGGGAGCCGATGAAATAGCCGCTGCTATGCTTGAGAATCCCGCACGGGAAAAAGTAAGACGTCAGTTAAAAAAGAAAGCTCTGGTTATCCTAGAGACTGGATTGCCGCGTTATAACGAAGATGCATGCCGGAAATCTTTAAAGAGGTTTAACACCGAAGTTTGTGAAATGCTTCAGAGAGATGTGCTGCCGTCACTTCCACTGAACGAAATTTCCGAGCTGCTAAGAAAGGCTGAGGCTTATGCTCCTATAGGAGATAGAGTGCACTTTTCAGTAAGCACGATCACGAGAATTGGGGATAACATAATTTCTCAAACTGATGTCCCGATTACAGGAACAACGGGAAATCAAAAGCAGCTTTTGCTGCATTATGCACATCAGTCTTGGTATCTGAATCTACATCCTGTTGAACAAGCCCTATTCAGAAAGCATGCAGATGTCCTCTTGGAGGACGATCGTGTTCTCTCAACATATTTAAGATGTGTACCCGGTCTACGTAATGCTTACACAAAAACACTTGAAAAGCTCACCGTAGACGATTCAGGCAATGTCACCAATAAAATACCTCTGACTAGTTACACGCATAGTGCGTCACTTGCTGCTACGCATAGTGACGGAGTACTAAGATTACAACTAGCTCATGAAAACTATCAACAACTATGTCGTGCTCATCCTGGAAAAAATGTGCACATGCTTACGTTGTGTTCGAGAGTGCCAATGCAGGGATTCATAGACAGGTTTTTTCCTAAGCTGAGCTCAAATATTTTAGACACCTACGTTGTTGACACCACAAAAAAGGCTGTTGGCGAGAATAATACACACGTCATACCAGTTAACTCACTCAGGTGTATCAGTAGAAACACAATATCCAAGACCTGCGACGTGCTAATAGGTAATTACGTTCAAAAAGCTGGAATAAGTACACGCCCTGAATACCAAGACTTATTACGGTACCTCACGCAGCCTACTAGCACTTGGAGTACAAGAGCATATCGACAAGCATGCGGTAATGTAAGCAATCTAGCAGCGCGGGAAGAAAGAGCTCTAGCAAAGGAAATGGTCGAGCTCAGAAGGCTTGAGCTTAAACAAAGTGGCTTTTCTGGTAGAGTTCGTTCGCTCTGTGAAGTGATAACCTCACCGTTTAGAAGTACTCCTAGGAATAGAAATGCAAGGATCGCGGCTAAAGTCACGGCACTATGGGAACAGGTGTGTGACAATGATGTTTTATGCGTCTCATGTAAAAGTGGTAAGGATCGCACGGGATACGTAACAACTTCGGCAGATGCAATCACATGTGCAATGAATACTCCGGAGCTGAAACCAGAAATAATACAAAGAGTGCTAGTTAATGCTAGCCATGCGCAATTTCTTGCTTCGCATCATGGAGGAAAGACCGGATGTTTTGGCCTAAAGACAGTACAAACAGATGCTTTTGAAGGAATAGGAAGAAACGACTGTGCATCTCTTTTTACAAGTGCCGCAAGAAGTAGCAGCTCAATTGCTTTGCTTAATCCACGCGGCACGTACAATTTTCCGTGGTCACAAACAAGATCATCCACAAATCATACAAGAACTGAAAGTACAGCCTCATCTTCTAATTCGGTTAGTACACAGTGTTCCCTTTTTGGTGATCCAGATGAAGAGCTACCGGAGACAGATCTTATAGATTTAACTGTACAACAAGGAATGAATATCCAGAATCAAGAAAGTCAAGGTGCAGAAAGGTAAAGCTAAATCTACTTTCCTTGAATTTCGCTCGCCAGCTTCTCAAGTATTGCGTTGATAAAACCAACTTCCTTTATTGGTAGAAAGAGTCTTCCTAAACTTACGTATTCATTAATTACAAGATTTCTTTGTGCAACATTGCTTAGTCGAAGTTCGGATACAGCAACCCTTAAGAGAGATAACTTGAGATTATCCATTCTGCTAATCTCCCACTCTTCAGATAAGAAGCGTCCTATAAGTTTTGTATCCTCTTCCGTGTTAGCAAGACATAAATCTAAGACAGAATTGAGTAACCCAAGCTCATACCGCTTCATATAGGGTACTTCCTGCAGTTCCAAGGCCCTACTAATAAGTTCTGATTTAGGTAAATCAGAATAATAACTTGAGTAGCACACTTCAATAGACAATAACCTGGCAACCCTTTTCTCACTTGGCATCTTCTACTCCTTGGGAGTAGAGAGCTTCCTTACTCTGCTGAAACACACCTACAGAGCTTAAAAGCGAGACAACTTCATAGGCTGGAAGTCCAACAACATTGAAGTATGAACCTCTAATGAATAAAACAAAGCCCTGTGCTACTCCCTGTATTGAATAGCCACCTGCTTTACCAATACCTTCCTTTGTTGCCAGGTAAAATTCTATCTCTTCGTGAGAGAGCCTTTTGAATTTTAAGACGGTCATGACCGTCCTCTGTCTTATCTCACCAGATTTTGTAACTAAACAAAGCGAAGTATAAAGTCTGTGTCTTCTTCCACTTAGGAGCTCAAGACAATAGCGTATATCTTCATCACAACACGCCTTGGGAAGTATCCGTCTACCACAAGAAGCTACGGTATCAGCCGTTATTACGTTTTCCTCACGACAAACCCTTCTGAGCTTAAGTGCTTTTTCATAAGCCATTCTCTTAGCATAAGTAAGAGGGAGCTCATCCCTCTTTGGTGACTCATCTATTTCTGGTCCAATAGACCTCTTTGGGAAAAATCCAAGAACTTCAAGGAGCCGACTCCTACATTTTGATGAAGAACCCAGAATAAAGTCGGAGTACATGTCACACAGTAGATAAGTAGATGGTCAACATGAATAATAATTTATTTTCGTTTCCTATCTTTAGCAGTTCCATCACCAAGATCATCCGTACGCTTCTTTCGGAATCCCTCTCTTTCGACGATGATCCCCCTGTTCGTGTCATACTGAAGAAACATCGAAACAACTACCTTATCACTAAGGATAATCTTTATTTTCTTTCTGCGCATCTTACCACAAGAATGCGCCAGTATTTCTTTCCCATTTTCGAGTCTTACTCGAAACTCGGGTCCCCTAAGAACCTCAATTACCTCACCTACGAAGCGCTTTTCATCTTCTCTAGGCATAACAATGCTTCCTCGACATACGGATTTTACAAATTTACAACTCTCACTTTGTCAAATGAATTTTATACAAAATCTTAACTTGATTTTCATATCAAGCAACGATCCACTTGTATGATAATTGTTAAAGTCCGGATTAACAACTTCCACTGATCTAGTCAAGAGAAATCCAAACGCTGAATGTAATAAGGAAATGCACATATTGGATAATTAAATATCACATACTCTAAACTATTCCCCAGAACATGCTGCTTTACGAACATGCAATCTGAATAAAGAAATTTTTTGTTAATGAGAGAGCTGCTTCTTTTGATACTCTTGCGATTTAGGGTCATTTAGGTTACCATCTTCCACCGTCTCTGGGATTTTCTATTATGGTAAAGATGAGCACTCCAGAAGCCTCACTTGGTTTCAAAGCGCCTCCTTTTTCAATTGAGTTTGGTGGTTCAGTGTACTCGCTTTCAAGTGTTGCTGGTCCCAATGGTACTTTGGTGATGTTTATTTGCAACCATTGTCCGTATGTAAAACAAATAGTGCGACAACTTTCCAAAGATGTAAAATTGATGCAAGAGAGCGGTATTGGTGCAGTGGCAATTATGCCAAATGATGTCTCTTCGTATCCAGAAGACTCACCAGAAAAAATGGCTGACTTTGCACGGGAATACAGTTTTTCATTCCCTTACATTTATGATGCTGAACAAAAGGTTGCTGCAAGCTACGGGGCTATTTGTACGCCGGATTTTTTCGGTTTCGACAAAAAACTTGAGTTACAGTATCGTGGACACTTCATGGATCTCACGTCAGGAACCCATGATCTGCTCGATGCAATGCTGGAAATCGCCAAGGGCAGAAAAGTCTCGAGAAAACAGAAACCCAGTATTGGCTGTTCAATAAAGTGGAAATAATTTTGACGGTATTACCTTTGCATGTTTGATGATGGCATTACTTTATTCCAGGTAATAGCGCTGCTTTCGACCGCTGTTTTAGTGGTAGCGTTGTTCTTGAAGTTAAATATAAGTCCAATCTTGGGTTACTTTGTTGCTGGGGCGGTTCTTGGTACACATGGATTCAAAATAGTCGAGTTTTCCTCACCCATGGAAACCTTCGCTGAGTTCGGAATTGTTTTTCTACTTTTCCTAATCGGGTTGGAGCTTACGTTAGATCGCATCATGTCCATGCGGCTCCACGTTTTCGGGTTGGGAACACTACAGGTCATAATAACTGCGCTTTTGATCATACTAATCTGTCGAGTATTTGGTAACAGTTCAAGTGCATCAATCATAATAGGGTGTGCGTTTGCGCTTTCTTCAACGGCCATAGTACTTCAGGTGCTGCAAGAAACCGGGATGGAATCAAACCAGGTAGGTAGGCTTTCAATAGCTGTATTGCTCATGCAGGACTTTACAGTTGTGCCACTGCTGGTGCTCGTCGCACTCTTAGGAAATAATGCACCACAAAATCTCCTTCTTCCTATCGCGATGTCACTCATCAGGGCCGGTTTAGTGTTGTTGCTAATTTTCGTTGCTGGTAGGTTATTACTAAGGCCTTTCTTTAAGATTATCGCTTCCACCAAGAGTAGCGAACTATTTATAGCCACGACGTTACTCATAGTGCTCGGTGCAGCTTATATAACCGAGAAACTTGAATTATCAATGGCAATGGGTGCATTTGTGGCTGGTCTATTACTGGCAGAAACGGAATACCGTCATGAAGTAGAGCAAGTAATATTCCCATTCAAAAGTTTACTTCTAGGCTTGTTTTTTATGACAGTTGGCATGTCGATAGACCTCAGGATGCTCGCTGAAAACATAGGATTAATTACTGGCGTGGCTTTGGCTCTAATGACACTCAAGGCATCAATTATAATAGGGTTAGCCAAATTGTTTGGTTTTAAAACCGGCCCGGCAATAAATGCTGGTTTGCTGCTAGCGCAGGGAAGTGAATTTGCACTCATCTTGTTTAAGTTGGACAGCAGTACTGCGATCCTTGACGCCTCACTGGTTAACATATTGGTCTCAGCAGTTACAATGAGTATGGCATTCACACCACTTTTCTCGAGTATTGGTGCTATGGTTGCAAATAAACTTGAAGCACCTGATAGAATAGTCGAAGAAGATGAACTCATCCAACTGATGCGTGCTAGTGTTGCTGATATTGATAACCATGTGGTTATAGCAGGTTTTGGCCGGGTGGGTAGAATGGTTGCACGTATGCTATCTGAGGAGAGAATTAACTACATTGCCATCGACGTGGATTCCAAAATTGTAGAGAGAGCACAAGATGAAGGGTTCCCTATTTTTAAAGGAAACATCAAAAAGCGTGCCACTCTAGAGGCGATTGCTGCAGACAGAGCTTCAACTATAGTACTTTCAATGCAGAATGGGGTTACTAGCAAAAAGGCGGTCGCTCTTATAAGTCAAAGTTTCCCCCACGCTACAATTGTCGCGCGCGTGTCGGATTTCTCTGATATCAAGACTTATAGAAAGTTAGGTGCACATAAACTCGTACCGGAAACTTACGAAACCGGTCTGCAAATAGGGGCAGAAGTATTACAGTCAGTCGGCCTTGGATCTTTCGCAATTGCCTCACTAAAGGAACGCTTCAGAGCGTGTGATTATGCAATTCCAAAAAGCATCGCCAAGGAAGAATCATCTTCTTAGAATCCATAAGTACAAGGACAGAGAGCTCTTCACACATGTACAAAGCACCTAAAATGTCAAGGTTTACTCCCACTCAACTGTAGCTGGAGGTTTTGATGTAATATCGTATACTACACGAGAGACTGCACTCACACGATTAGGTATTCTGGTTGCAACCTCATTCAGAAAGCAAAGAAAGCGTAACTTAGCATCATCCTGAGCTTCGAACGGGTAGGCGCTAGCCGTCATTCCATCATGAGAAGTAACAGCACGCAGGGCACAAACATAATTATAAGAGCGCTTATCCCCCATAACACCGACGGAACGAACTGGCAATAAGACACTGAAAGCCTGCCATATATGAGAATACAGATTGTATTCCTTCATCGTCGAGATATATATCTCATCGATATCCTGAAGTACAGCTACTTTTTCTTGAGTTACTTCTCCTAGGATTCGTATTGCCAGAGCGGGTCCTGGCGACGGATGCCGCATTAAAAGGGCCTCATTTACACCTAACTGACGCCCGATTGCCCTTACCTCATCCTTGAAGAGTAACCTAAAAGGCTCAAGCAACTTTAATCCCATTTTCTTAGGCAGCCCACCTACATTATGATGAGATTTAATTGTATGGGAACCTTCGCCACCCGATTCGATAACATCAGGGTACAAAGTACCTTGTAGAAGAAACTCCACATCCTGTATTTTTAGAGCTTCTTCTTCAAACACTTGGATAAAAGTCTCTCCCACAATTTTTCGCTTCTCTTCAGGATCTGTAACTCCAACAAGCTTTCTAAAGAATCTATCAGCTGCAGAAACGATCTTCAGTGGTATTCCCAACGACGAAAATAACTCTTTCACTTCATTAGCTTCATTTTTTCTCAGAAGTCCTGTATCTACAAAAATGCAGTGAAGCCTCTCACCTATTGCTCCGTACATAAACTTCGCTGCAACCGTTGAATCAACACCTCCGCTAACTGCGGCAAGAACATTTGCATCACCGGTAGTGGAAACTACTATACGTTTTTCTTCCTCGGAAAAAACCTGTAAATCCCAGGTATTTTCGACTCCTGCAATTGCTATGAAATTGCGTAGTAAGACATCACCATTCTCAGTATGTGAGACCTCAGGATGAAACTGAAAACCATATATCTTCCTCTTTTCATCAGCAATAAGCGCAAACTGGCAGTCGTCTGTCATTGCTATACATTTAAAGCCACAGGGAAGCGTCACAACTGCATCGCCGTGACTCATCCAGACCGTAAAATCCGCAGCACCGATGTTGTTCACAATCGGGCTTTCTGCAATGATCTGGAGTCTAGCCTTTCCATATTCGCGGTTTTTGCCTGAAACCACATTAGCACCAAAGAAATCACTCAAGAGCTGCTTTCCATAGCAGATTCCCAACACTGGTATACCACGCGTAGAATTAACGTTCAGAACCATTGAGATTAAGTCCCTGTAGTCCGCATACTCACTAGTAGAGCGGTGGCTGCCAGACAATATAACGCCCTTTACATTGTCAGAAAAAGTAAAATCAGATGGGGCATAGATACACGAGCGGCATCCGTTTTCCCTTAATTTTCGCGCTATTAGTTGGGTGAACTGCGACCCTAGATCAATGATTGCTATTTCGGGTATCATCTGCTGTTATCGGAGTACACGGGGAAATTATATTGCTGATAGACAACAAAATCTAGTGAAGTATGGTTAAAAGTAAAAAAATACACCTTGCGATGCAAACGCTCCCTTTAGTTTGTTTTACAAATTCCGATCACACTCTTTCGTTTAGCCTAAGAAGCAATTCATCTAAGATTGGTTTGTATATCATAGTAATCTCAGCATCCAAAACTGCTGGTATAGAGCTATCACACGAATATGAGATTTGCCTCAAGAATGGAACTCTGCCAAGCACTGGAACGGAAAAAGCCCTTGAAAATTCTTTCGTATTTTCTGCGTCTCCAATAATATACCGCTCATCTTTGTCTAAATGCGAGCAACTCATGTTCTCAATTACACCAAGAACAAAAATTTGTAATTTCTTAAACATTTCACATGCTCTTGAAACATCCTGTATTGAAACTTTTTGTGCAGTCGTTACTAGAACTGCACCATCGATATCAAAATCACCACAGAGTGTAATGTGAACATCACCGGTACCCGGAGGAGTATCAATGACAAGATAATCCAACTCACCCCACTCAGTATTAGTGAGAAAAGTACGTAGAATCTTAGATAGCATTGGTCCACGCCACAGTATCGGCGCACTTGGTTCTACCATTGCACCAACTGAAACATATTTAAGCCCAAACTTTTCCACAGGAACTAGTGTTTCTCGTTCAGTCATTGTGATTTTTGCTTCAGTTCCGAGCATAAACGAAAGAGAGGGTCCATAAATATCAGCATCTATTAGACCGGTTCTGAAATTTCGCGCCAGTAAAACGGAAAGATTTAACGCGATCGTTGACTTTCCCACACCTCCTTTACCGGAAGCAATAATGATAATTTTTGGCATACCAAACTCCAAATATTTTACTACAGAAAGAGATCACTAGAAAAATTTCTGTATTAGCTGTTAATGGAAATACTTTACTCATATCAAATGGTAGTATTGTGCATTTACAGTTTTAAACAATGGGCTTACTTTACGTCACAACAAGAATTATCAACTGTGAACCTGTCTCATCGGCTGTTTAGAAAGTACACTCATCTAAATCAAGTTATATTATGCACCTGATGTTTAAAAGAAGGAGCTTGTTTTATATTCGTGTGTATATTGGAAATAGCATATACTTACAGTTGACTTTTAACGCATATTAATCTTTAGTTAAGCTGGGTTAGATACCATTCTTAGCAGGCTTGCTGTCCTAGTTCTACATGTGGGCCGGTGGTGCTCTAGCTAGGAGCTTTGTGAAATGGGACCTGGAGGTACAATGTCAAGGATCGTTAATGTTGCATTATTTTCGGCGCTTTTGTCGCTGTCCGGCTGCTTAAATATAAGCACGTCGCGACATGATAGTTCCACTTCTTCGCAACTTTCCGGTGTTGAGTGCCAATGTCCAACAAAAAGCGGAACTGTGGCCGTAATTCATTTTAAATCTGGTGAGTCAGCGGTATCACCTGAGGCAAGGCAACTTATTTATGAAAACATTGCCCAGTGCATTTCCCTGAGAATCAGTGAAAATCCTAATCTTAAAGTTTTAATTACAGGTCATACTGATAAGCTTGACACTCCTGAGGACAGCTCAAAACTTGGCAATGAGAGAGCTGTTGCCGTTCTTGAGTACTTGTTAGGAGCCGTCTCTGAAAATCTAGACGATCCTGCAGAAGAATTTGGAGGTTTCCCCGGTTCTTCCGACAATGCGACACAGGTTGTTCCTTCCTCAAAGGATAGTTTAAGGAGTCATTTTTGCACAGCTTCCGCAGGTAAAGATGAGCTCGTTGACGAAAGTGATACAGAAGAAGCCCACGCGAAGAATCGTAGGGTTGTTGTAGAGTTTGTGCAAGAATGTAATCAGGAATAGCGCCTTGAACTCAGCATGGTGAGGGTTGAGAAGCCTTCGAGTTTTCTTCTTTCTATTCGGTCCTTTCGAAAGGTTCGTATGTCCGCGTGTGGGTGCATGAGGTTTTTTTTATCTTGGTTTGTATTATTGCTTCCTCTATGTACTCGTTTTTTCTGTGGTTCCGTGGCTCTCGCAACACAACAAGTAGGTGAACCGCATGTTGATCTTAGCTCTGTAGTAAGAGAGCTCGAGACAATAAGAAGTAGTATATCAAACATCGAAATTATTCTTGGAGAATTGAAAAAAGAAGGTGCAGCACCTAAAAAGTCTGTGCTTTGCCCAACCAAAAAACCTCAAAACACACGGAAAGGGATTCTACAGGAGAATGACCCTGAATTGAACAGCTTAGACAACATAGAAAAGACAGCCCTGTCTGATATGAACAAGATAAAAAATATGGATCCGCCTGATGTTGCAGAGAGAAACCATTATAAAAACATTCTTTTCTTGATGGAGCGATCACAAAGTGAAGAAGCTGAAAAAAGCTTAAACCAGTTCGTTGGACGCTTTCCGAAAAGCAATTTTTTAGACGATGTGTATTATTTTCTCGGAAACCTTCATCTGAACAAGAAACAATACAAAGCTGCATTAGTAAGCTTTATCAAAAGTTATCATGCAGACAAAACAGGGATTCGGGCACCTATTGCACTGGTAAAATCGATTAGCATATTAAGATCAACGGGAGACTATGATCACGCATGCTCAATTTTGCGAAAGGCTCTTAAGGAATTTTCATCTAACTCCACTGTGAAAACACAGCTTCAAAAGGAGAAAGAAATTCTCTCGGCACGCTGTGAAAACGTGATGCAAGAGCTCGGGTGATATGTTACAATCCCCCGGCGTGTTTCCACTGCACTAGGTTGAATCTTTTGTTCGCTTGATATCAGTAGATGCCTTTAATTTTGTGTATACTGGATGGCTGGGGGGTTTCACCTCAAGACAAGTATAATGCTATCCGCCAAGCTAGAACCCCACACTATGACGTACTGTTAGAAAAGTTTCCGCATTCACTTCTTTCCGCAAGCAGCCTAGAAGTAGGTTTACCAGAAGGACAAATGGGTAACTCAGAAGTTGGTCACATGACCATAGGTAGCGGAAGGATTATATATCATGATCTTGTTCGAGTTAACCACGAGCTTGAAAAAATCGACAAAAATCCTCAGTTAAGTGCGTTTGCAAGCAAACTCAAAGGGAAGAGGTGTCATCTTGTCGGACTCTTATCTGATGGAGGAGTACACTCTCACGTCGCACATATAAACAAAATCTCAAACTACCTCACATCGCATGGAGTAACTGTGTGTATACATGCATTCTTAGACGGTCGTGACACAGCACCAAAAGCAGCAAAGCAATATTTCACAGAAGAGAACACGGGAAAAATTGCGACTCTGATTGGACGCTACTACGGCATGGACAGAGATAGAAATTGGGACCGAACGGTCGAAGCATATCGCGTTATTGTAAAACCATCAAAGCCCCAAAGAATCTTCGAAAAAGCAACTGAGGCCATAGAGTATTATTATGCTCAGGGCGTAAGCGACGAGTTTATTCCACCATCAGTGATTGGTGAATATGCAGGCGCGCAAGATGGAGATGGACTTTTTATAGCAAATTTTCGTCCAGATAGGGCAAGACAAATTACCTCTGAGCTTATTGGTAAAACAAACTTCTGTGAAAACAAGATTAAATTCTCAGAAACGATGACAATGAGCCAGTACTTTGAAGAACCTTTACCAACACTGATCCCACGGCATCATATCACGAATACTCTATCAGAAATCATCTCAGGTGCTGGAATGCAACAGCTCAAAATCACGGAGACTGAAAAATATGCTCATGTGAGTTACTTTTTTAATGGAGGAAAAGAGGCAGCTTTTCCGGGAGAGGAGCGTATTCTGATAAACTCACCACGCGTCAAGACGTATGATTTGTACCCAAAAATGGCAGCCTTAGAGATAACTGATGCACTTATCGAGGCGATAAGGTCAAAAAGGTTTGACTTCATTGTGGTCAACTACGCAAACGCCGATATGGTGGGCCATACTGGAAACATGTCAGCAACTATCGAGGCGATAGAGACATTAGATAACTGCCTTGGCAAGCTATATAAAGAGGCCTGCGAACTTAACGGATACGAAATGATAATCACCTCAGATCATGGTAACGCAGAATGTATGTACGACCACTCTACAAAGCTCTCGAACACAGCTCACACAACAAACCTAGTACCATTCATTGTAGTGTCAAAAAGGGTGAAACGTGTAAACAACGGAGGCTTATACAACATCGCTGGAACCGTCCTCAAGCTTCTCGACATAGAAAAACCAACAGAACTAGCCAGTGACCTTATTTATCTCGAATAGCCACCCACGGAGCAACTAAGCCTGTTCCTCAACCAGAATCCGTTCCTCAATGTCAGTATCATGATAGACGTCTTCGTCCTCGCAAGGGATACGTACCGGCGCTGTAGAGAAAGCAAATGACAAATAATCATCAATCTTTTGCTGTACAAGCCCAAGGTTATAGCTGTCACTCATACGACAGTCGGCACCTTCAAGAATCTCAACTTTAAACTTGCTCAGCCTCTCTGAAACGGGAGAGGTAAGTTTAATTAGATCAGCAGCATCACAAAATTGGTCTTGATCCCCCTGAACAATCAAGCCAGGAACAATACACGGAGACAAAAAAGAAAAGTCATACACCTTCAATGGAAGGGCTACTGCTACAAAGCCCGAAATTTCGGGTCTTCGCATAACTAGATTCAGCGCAAGCCAAGCACCAAAAGAGAACCCAGAAACCCAAAACGAACTTACCAGTGGATAACACGACTGCAGCCACTCTATAGCCGCATTAGCATCCTTGATTAAATCCTCATCCCGTACGCTAACCTGACCGGAAGAATACCCAACCCCCCTGTAATTCATTCTGAGAACCGAAAAACCCTTGCTAGCAAAACAAGAGTAAATAGACTTCACAACCTTGTTTTTCATCGTAGCACCATATCTCGGATTAGGTGGCAGAACGAGCGCTACCGATTGGGCACCAGGAACATCATGATAATACCCATGGAGCTTGCCCAAAGAGCTAGCAAAAAGTATTTCAGAACCTTCCCCTTTCATAGTACGAATAAAAACACTCTAGCAAACGTGTGCACCCATGAATCATGCAGCATAAAACGCAGAACCGTTACCACTTGTTGAACAGATGAAAAAAGCACAGACGAACATATATTTTGTAACTAATGGGATAAAAAAGCAATATGCTAAACTTTTTCATGTAACCTTTGCACCTGAATGGGGCTCTAGTACACAACTATGAAATGAAGTAACAAATGTGTTAGAGTGGCTTCAATGCTTTTTGCTCGTCCTATGCGCTATTACATCACCACACCAGTGTATTATGTAAACGACAATCCACATATAGGTCACGCATACAGCAGTTTGATAGCTGATGTACTAACAAGAGCACTTAGATTGCTCGGTCATGAAGTGCGTTTCACAACAGGAACTGATGAGCACGGACAAAAAGTACAAAACACAGCCAAAAAACATGGAAAATGTGAAACAGACTTTGTAGACCATGTAAGCAAACGCTTTCGCGATTTATGTGTGGCAATGCATTATGATTTCTCTGACTTCATACGCACAACTGAGACAAGACATAAGGATGCTGTTCAAGCACTGTGGAGTATATTAAGTAAGAATGAGTTTATTTTCTTAGATGAGTACTCAGGATGGTACTCCGAGAGAGATGAAGCCTTTTACACAGAAGCCGAACTGCAGAATGGCCTTGCTCCGACAGGAGCACCCGTCTCGTGGACAAAAGAAGCATGTTACTTTTTTAAACTTTCTCAATTCTCTGAACCACTGAAGAAATTCTATGCTGAGAATCCAACATTTATACAACCAAAAAGTAGATTTAATGAGATGTTGGCCTTCCTTAAGGCTGGCATGCACGACCTATCTATTTCTAGAACTCGAGTCCAATGGGGAATAAATGTTCCAGATGACGCAATACACACAGTGTATGTCTGGCTTGATGCATTGACGAATTATATCTCTTCCGTTGGCTATCCCGATACAAGTACTGACTCTTTATTCTCCGCTTTTTGGGATAATGCACGTGTAATACACATAATAGGAAAGGACATATTACGTTTTCACTCAATATACTGGCCAGCTTTCCTTATGGCAGCAAATTTGAAAACGCCCGATGTGATACTTGCACACGGTTGGTGGCTTAATGATGGCGAGAAAATTTCGAAATCACTTGGAAATATAATAGACCCATTTGAATTAATTTCTGAATTTGGTGTAGATCCAATAAGATATTTCCTAATAAGAGAAATAACTGTTGGAAAAGATGGCAACTTCAGTACGGCAAGTTTAAAAGGACGAATCAACACTGAACTAGCTGACAATATAGGAAACCTTTTACATAGAACACTCACTTTGACAGTCAGGCTGCTCGGCCCAAAAGTAAGTGAAATCTACGAATCAGAAAATGAGCTCCTGGAATTTGCGTACTCACTAGCTAAAGGCTACAAAAATGACATCGAACTGCTCGACCTTAATAGTAGCTTGGATAGGATAATACAACTTTCCAGCAAG
Source organism: Neorickettsia findlayensis (assembly GCF_009856525.1). Taxonomy (NCBI): domain Bacteria; kingdom Pseudomonadati; phylum Pseudomonadota; class Alphaproteobacteria; order Rickettsiales; family Anaplasmataceae; genus Neorickettsia; species Neorickettsia findlayensis. The sequence goes on from NZ_CP047224.1 coordinate 801,432, forward strand.
GCAAACGAGTATATATCCACAGAGGAGCCGTGGAAATTAAAGGAAAAACCTGAGACGGCAGGTAGAATCTTATATTCAGTGCTAGAAGCACTCAGAATAATTGCTATAGGACTTCAGCCATTTATTCCTCAATCTGCAAGCACCATGCTAGACCTGCTTGCAGTTCCAGCGGGGGAACGAAAACTAGCAAATATGCACAGGGAGTCACGCGTCAAACCCGGCACACAGATCACGCTACCGGTCTCGCCACTATTCAAGAAACATCGGTAGTTACAGCAACTCCACACGTACAGAGAGCAACTGCACTAGGAGAACATAGCAACCCATTCCTTGAGTTGCGACAATGACAAAACCCCGACTTTGCGATCCACAATTTTTCCGTCTTTAAATAGTATCAACGTTGGAACAGCCCTTACACCATTAGAAACAGCTAAATCCTGACCAGGACCATCTATATTGACTTTATATACTTTCACATCCTCGGTGGACTCTGCAAAAGCGTCAAGTGTAGGAATTAATTGCTTGCACGGCGCACACCAATCTGCCCAAAAATCCAAAAGGACAAGGCCAGAAGAACCAGAAACTTGCGTAGGAAAATCACTTAGCTCATCCATATGAAACTCTTTAATTGCGGTATTCTTTCTTTATTCTGGTTGCCTTTCCTGTGAGAGCCCTAATGTAATAAAGCTTAGCTCTTCTAACCTTACCCTCTCTCTCAACTGAAATGGACTTAATAGAAGGCCAATACAAACGAAAAGTACGCTCTACGTAAACATCATGCACAGAAAGCTTGCGCAATGTAAAAGAAGAGTGCACACCCTTGTTGCTTTTTCCAATACAAAGACCTTTAAAAATTTGAGTACGTCCAGAAGTACCTTGGACATAAAACTCTACACTCATGGTATAGCCAGCCCTGAACTCGGGATAGTTCCTACCTTCAGAAAGAGCTTCCCTCTGAGCTTCATTAAATTTAGCTAAGACACCCATATCGACTTGTTATAAAATCAAACCTAACTTTCTTCCACAACCAGATCCGGCCTATTTCTGCCCGTAGCGGCTGCAGCGGAGTTAATTCTCCACTCATTTATTTTCCTGTGGTTCCCACTCATAAGGACTTCAGGAACACTCAACCCTTTCCAAGAGTTCGGCCGTGTATAATGGTCGTACTCTAACGAGGGGCCAACAAAGCTCTCACACTTGAGACTCTCCAGATTGCCCAAAACCCCGGGAATACATCTAACACAACTATCTATCACTGCCATAGCAGCAATCTCGCCACCAGAAAGTACGTAATCACCGACACTGAGCTCCTCAACATTGTAGTAATTCAAGAATCTTTGGTCAACTCCCTCGAAGCGCCCACAAATTAACAAGACACTACCAGCTTCCACTAGACTAGCGGTAGAGTTCTGTACGAACCTCGTGCCCCTAGGACTAAGAAATATACGCCTCTCTACGTTATAAGCAGAGCTCGCGTACTCAAACGCTTCACCCAAGACATCGGCACGCATTACCATACCAGGTCCCCCACCATAAGGAGTATCATCAACGCGACTATTTACAGCAAAGCGCCTTATCGGAACCACTTCGAGGGACCAACACCCACTAGCCAATCCTCTACCGACAACCGATAAACCCAAAGGTCCGGGGAAAACCTCTGGAAACATCGTCAGAACGACGAAACGCACGACAGGGAATCTACGTTACGTGAACAAAACGTCGACCCTTCAGACCAACAGAGAACGACACGGAGCCAGACTTCATAGCAAAAATGGTATGATCGCTACCCATTCCAACATTCCTGCCAGGATGAAACTTCGTTCCACGCTGTCTGACTATTATGTCACCCGGAATTACGCTCTCGCTGCCAAATTTCTTTACGCCTAACCTCTTACCTATCGAATCCCTACCGTTGCTACTACTACCACCGGCTTTCTTCGTTGCCATAAGATTCTACAAAAAATAATAAAAAATAGACCCCTAAGCTGAAAAGTCAATTACAAAGCAATATCCGTAACTCTGAGAATCGTCACATACTGTCTATGTCCATTCCGCCTACGCGAATTTTTTCTGCGCCTCTTCTTGAAAATAACAAGCTTTTCACCTCTTTCCTGTGCCAGAACTGAGGCCTTAACCGTACCAACACCAAAATGAGGCTTGGTCTCTCCATCAAGGACACACTTCACACAAGAAATCTCAACCTCTTCCCCTGGTTCAGCAGGGATTTTCTCCACACTGATAACCTGTCCTTTTCTGACAAGGTACTGTTTACTTCCTTGTTCAACTACCGCAAGCATAAAGGCATCCCCGACACCACTGGGTAAGATTGTAAATCGTGACTCAAAAAAAGTAAAGTACAGCCTTACAGGCCAAGACTTAGGATATTATGCACCGGTATGTCAACACAACTTATACGGCTCTACGATTCGCGAATGCTATTCCCAGTGTTCCCTCATCTAGGTAATCCATCTCACTACCCACAGGTATGCCATGCGCCAAAAACGATAATTTCACTTGCATGTCCTTCAAGACTTCAACTATGTACTGTGCAGTCGTCTGGCCCTCTACGGTCGCGTTGGTAGCAATGATCAGCTCTTTTACAGTTCCAGAAGAAACCTTTAGTTTTAGCTTTTCTATTTGCAACGTTTCGGGAGTAATACCATTCACAATGGATAATGCACCATTCAACACATGATATCTTCCACTGTGTACTCCAGCTTTTTCTATTGCCCAGAGATCAGTAATCTCTTCAACTACACATACGATATCTGAACTTCTTTTAGTGCTTCTACAAATTGAACAGGGTGATTCACTTTCAAGATTTCCGCACAGCTCACAGTGCTTGATTGTCTCATAGAGAACCTGCATCGCATCAATAAACCGTATCAACGTTGTTTCCTTAGACTTCAATAAATGCAAGACTATTCTCCTTGCTGATTTAGGCCCCAATCCCGGCAAATTTTCAGCAAGGTTTATTAGAGCTTTTATCTTCTTGTCCATTAACTTTATCATTCAATCGCGTGTATAATGATATCCGGGTTTTGCGTCTGCGCACATTCTGTGTTTGTATATGTCTTATAAGTGGTTACTCTGTGGCTTAGTTACTCTTGTTTCTTTTTCGCTTGCTTTTTCCGCACCGTTGTCCCTGCACCCTGATGCGTTAAAATTTAATCCTACAACACTGAAGGTAAGTGAGAATCTTCTCTTTCCTGGCGATTTACCGATAGGTAGCACTGATGCGCCCATTACCATAGTTGATTACTCATCTTTCTCCTGTACACACTGCAAAGCCGCCTTTGAAAAGCTCATCCTGCCTGTATATGAGAAATATGTTAGGACGGGTAAAGTCATGTTAATCATGAGGGACTTTCCGCTTGATAAGTTATCGTTCAATGCGTCTGTTTTTCTTATGTGCTACCGCAAAAACACAATGCCTAATGACGAACACGTGATCAGGCTAATAACAAAACTCTTTGATGTTGGAAACAACGCAAAAAACAAGGAAGATGCTGAGAAAATGTTTGACGGTATCATTTCGGATGCGAATCTTCACGGGAGCGCAAAAGAGAAATTTCTCTCCTGTATAGAAGACTTTGCTGCTAAGGATGAGGTATTATATTCGAAACTGTTCGGAATCAAGAAAGTTGGTATTGAGGGTACTCCGGTGCTTTTCATCAATGGTGAAAGGTACACGGGACCTATGAAATTTTCTTCTTTTGAGAAGAAGATAGAAAAAATTCTGAACGATAAAAGAACTATAGAAGAATAGTAAGCAGAATTGGACTAGTTATTCAGTTGAGGTTCACTTACCTCTGGTACTCTCTCCAGCTTAATTTATTAGAACTTGACTACCATACCATGTGATACTCGGCTTAAGACGGACGCTATGTGTTAGTTTTATACGAAGAGTATAGGCTCACCACTATCACAAATTGCATAAATGGTTAGTTAATGTTGACATGACGCAGGTTAACTAAGACAATACTGCGTTGTTGGTTTTGTTGCTGTTCCGCCATCCTGAAATATGAGAACCTTTTTGTTAGTGCTTGCCCTTGTTGCTATAGCGGGTTTTCCTTTTGTGTCGAATTGGTATTACGGGCGTGTCAAGGATTCTTATGCGGTCTCGCAAACGGAGAAGATCGTAGAAGAGTACATACAAAGAAATCCGGAGAAAATACTAGAATCTGTAAATCAGTATCGTCTTGCACAGTTTGAGGAACAGCAAAAACAAAAAGAGCAAGAAACAAACAAGTTGATAGCTCAGCACAAAAGTGAGGTTTTTGATGCCAACTATCCGTCCTTTGTTGCCGAAAATGCAAAGACTGTCTTGGTTGAGTTTTTTGATGCTTCGTGTGGTTATTGCAAGCTTGCCTCACAAATTCTACTGAAGATAAAGCGTGATTATCCAAATGTTACTTACACTCTGAGAAATTTGCCGATTCTCGGCCAGAGCTCGTTGGTTGCCGCAAAGTACGACACCGGTGTTTTTCTTTTTATGAAAGAGAAGGACATCCAGCATTTAAAGTACTCTGACTTTCATTCCAGGCTGATGGCTCATGAGGGTGTTTACACACCGGAAGTCGTCACGAAGATCCTTTCTGAAATCAACCTTGATCCGCAGGAAGTGTTGAAATTTATCGAGCAGAATGAGAGTGAAATTTCCAGTATGATTGAGGCGACCATACAGCTTGCACAAAAACTACGATTAGATGGAACACCTGTGTTTATCGTTGGTGATAAGATAGTACAGGGTGTGAGCGAAGCTGGGCTTCGTGAGATGCTTGAAAAGGTATCATAAGCGACCATTTACTTCTAATTGCGGGTTTGAGGCATTTTTGAACAATGCCGCGCCGCTCTTTAGGTCGAGCTTGCAGTTCTCTTTGTTTAAGCTTCGCTTGTGGCTTTCTTCATAAGCTTTTTACCATCTTGAATGCCACTAGGAGCTAGTTTGCACTGTTTCTCGCTCTCACGGAAGTCGCCGTTTCATGGGATCACTCCACAATAAACTTATAATTGAATAGTTATAGAGAATAAGTTTTTATATTTTTTCTGAAATAATTAACAGAATGTTCAACTTTCCGAGCTAGACTCTGGCCAGACAATTCTGCGTGGCAGGCAAAATTCAGCTGTTGGGCGGACTTTCAAGACAAAAAAGCAACTTCAGAAATAATAAATTGGAAAGGAGTACAAACATGATGTCATTAGAATTTCCTTTACATGACGATGATGCATTTGTTCACGTTGAGGGTAATATAGGAGAATTTAGTCTCATTTGTGACGGCAAAGAACTATCGCGTGAGCTTTCAAATCTGCAAAGAAAAGACGAAGTCTCATATGTTATAGACCATGATCCTAGATACAATGCGACTCTGATAGAAACAATAAAAGTTCTTGAACATGATAAAAAAGATGGCACGCTTCCAGAGGACAAAGACAGAACCGAAAACAAGGCAATCATGAATGTCTTGAAGCGTCTGGATGAAGAAGCAAGGAATGAAAAAGCAAAGTCTGCACAACCACAAAAGAAATAAATTAAAACTTAAGACCACCGACTGTATTTGTCAGATACAGTCGGGACCGAATTGAGCAGCGGATCATCACATCCTAACCGGTTTGCAATAATGCATACTGTATGATTCACATTTTCAGCATAAGAGGAATAAAATATTAAGTTTTATGATTTTTCGCAATAAAAATAGATATAAAATTCAGTAGCTTTAGATATTTTTCATAACCAAAGACTATCATCCTTGCATAAAATTCTTAAGACGAAAATTATTATGCCAGGCGATACACTTTTGAGCGTACTTTCCAATGACACATATTTTAATAGCTTAACTGATGAACTCCTCCTCAGCCTAATTAAGGACACAGTTTTCAATGGAATGATAAAAGGCGATGGAAAGATAGAATTAAAAGACATTCTTACAGATAACACCGGCAAATTTAGAGAGCTTGTAGAAAGTAGCAGTAAAGATATATTAAAAAGCATACTTACCGACAGCACAGGTAACTTTAAAGGGCTTATAGAAAGCGCAGGTAAAGAGAAAGTAAAAGCACTTCTCACAGATGAGAACTTTAAAAAATTATTTGAGGACGATACGAAAGCAAATCATGTAAAAGAGGTACTTACAGACACAAATGCTAAGGAAATCCTTACGGATCAAACAGGCAAAGAAGTCCTAAAAAACAGCACAGCTAAAGATATATTAAAAAGCACAAATGCAGCCGAGGTACTAAAAGACGCCAATGCTAAGGAAATCCTTACGGATCAAACGGGCAAAGAAGTCCTAAAAAACAGCACAGCTAAAGATATATTAAAAAGCACAAATGCAGCCGAGGTACTAAAAGACGCCAATGCTAAGGAAATCCTTACGGATCAAACGGGCAAAGAAGTCCTAAAAAACAGCACAGCTAAAGATATATTAAAAGACACAAATGCAGCCGAGGTACTAAAAGACGACACAGCTAAGGAAGTATTAAAAAACAGTAAATTTAAAGAAGCAATAACAGGTGCAGGTAAAGACATACTAAAAGACATTCTTACAGACAGCACCGGTAAATTTAAAGAGCTTATAGAAAGCGCAGGTAAAGAGAAAGTAAAAGCGCTTCTCACAGATGAGAACTTTAAAAAATTATTTGAGGACGATACGAAAGCAAACCATGTAAAAGAGGTACTTACAGACATAAATGCTAAGGAAATCCTTACGGATCAAACAGCTAAAGAAGTACTAAAAGACAGCACAGCCAAAGAAGTACTAAAACACACTAAGTTTAAAGAAGCAATAACAGGTGCAGGTAAAGACATACTAAAAGACATTCTTACAGACAGCACAGGTAAATTGAAAGGGCTTATAGAAAGTACAGGTAAAAACGAATTCAAAGATCTCCTTACTAATGACAGCTTTAAAAGCTTATTTGACAGCACAAATAGCGCCCAAGCTGTTAAAGCAATTTTTACCAAGAGTGAGCTTAAACCCCTACTTGAAACATGTAAGCAAAACGCAAACAAAGTGCAAGCACTCGAAGGAGCCTTGGAAAGCCTAAAAGGTTTACTTACAGAGAGCGACAGCAGCAAGTATGCTGAGAAATTACAAGCGTTTGGAAAGGAGCTTTGCACGAAAAGAAAGGAGTGTGATGGTGCTAGCAATTTAAGCTGCAGTAACCTTACAGTAAGTTGCTCTAGTACGTCTAGTAGTTGAGTATAGGGTGGGGTAAAACAACTCGGCCCAAGTGAAATTACATAGGAACCCTTCCCTCTTTCACTGAGGTTTTGGGATTTATTTTCACATTGTTATGACAGACGATACACTTTTAAGCGTACTTTCCAATGAAACGCATTTTAGCAACTTAATTGATGAATCCCTCCTAAGCTTAGTTAAGGACGCAATGTTCAACCAAGTAATAAAAGGTGAGGGAAAAACAGAATTAAAAGACATACTTACGGATAGCACTGGTAAGTTTAAGGAGCTTATAGAAGGCACAGGTAAGGATATACTAAAAAGCATACTCACAGACGGCTCAGGCAACTTTAAAGGACTTGTGGAAAGCAATGGTAGGACAGAGGCAAAAGAGGTACTCACCCATGGGAAATTCAAGGAATTATTCAGTACTTCTGACAGAGCTGGTGTTACCAAAGAAGTCTTAACCGCAGAACAATTTGAAAAGCTACTTGAAGGCAGCGGTAAGACTCAAGCAAAAGAGGTGCTCACAAACAAGAACTTTAAAAAATTATTTGATACTGCCGACAGTGCTAAAATTGCTAAAGAAGTGCTTACGGCAGAACAATTTGAAAAGTTACTTGAAGGTAGCGGTAAGACTCAAGCAAAAGAGGTACTCACAAACGAGAACTTTAAAAAATTATTTGATACTGCCGACAGCGCTGGTATTGTTAAAGAAGTGCTTACCGCACAACAATTTAAACAATTGCTCAAAGGTAGCGGCAAGACTCAAGCAAAAGAGGTGCTCATAAACGAGAACTTTAGTAAGTTATTTGATACTGCTGATAGAGCTGGTATTGCTAAAGAAGTTCTCACTGCAGAACAATTTGAAAAGCTACTTGAAGGCAGCGGTAAGACTCAAGTAAAAGAGGTTCTCATAAGCGAGAACTTTAAAAATTTATTTGAAAACGGCGCTAAAGATAAGGTAAAAGACCTCCTTGTCGACAAGAAGTTTAAAGAGCTGTTTGCCGATGCAACAAAAGCTGACTATGTAAAAGAAATACTCACAGACAGCACAGCTAAGGAGATACTTACAAACCAAACAGCAAAAGAGGTACTGAAGAATGATACAGCTAAGGAAGTACTAAAATGCGATAAATTTAAAGAAGCAATAGCAGGTACAGGTAAAGACATACTAAAAGACATTCTTACAGACAGCACGGGTAACTTTAAAAGGCTTATAGAAGGCACTGGTAAGGAGAAAGTAAAAGAACTTCTTACTGATGAGAAGTTTAAAAAACTTATGGAAAGTACAGCCAAGGATGCGGTAAAAGAAGTTCTTACAAATGAGAATTTTCAAAAATTATTTAACCAAGTTATCAAAGCTGGACATGTTAAGAACGCACTAATAAACGAAAACTTCTGGAATTTATTTGTAAAGGGTGAAAAAGAATGGAGTAATGAATCATCATTTGTAAAAACCATAAGTGAACTGAAAGATCTAATCCACTGCGAAGATAGTCAGCATGAAGAAAAACTAAAAGCCTTTGGAGATAAGCTGAAGAAGGCAAAAAATCCCAACCAAAAGAAAGAAAAGTAGCAGAAAGTAAAGTATCCTACTCTACTCACACTAAACAACAAGAAAGATTTATATAAACTCTTTTTCCTGCTGCTAGAATATAGTACCTACCCTCACCGGAACTGCTCTGAAGCCAACTCCTGTCGCATAGGGACAACATCTAGCCGTCATTATGATTTGTGTTATGGCACGTCCTCACATTTGAAACTTGTCCCTCTATCTTCCGGACTTGTTGCACCAACTTCGGTTCGAGCGTAGGCTAAGCTCTAGTTTGTTTTGTCGGTGGTGCCTCAATGGGGTGTTTATTTTATTCGTGCTATTATTCCTAGCTCCACAAGTTTCTTGGCGAAGCTAGTTGCGTCTTCCAGATTGTCATTGCTAAATAGCTCTCTTAGTGCTGAATTAGTGAGTAATTTTTTCAAATTAGCAACTGCTTCATTATTTTCAAGAGATGCTTTGAAGTGAGGAGAAGTTAAGATTTCGGTTGCGTGTCCGGCTGTTGTTTCGTTTTTGAACAGATTGGTAAAATGTTGATTGTTTACCAAGTCATTTAATTTGCCGTGTTGAAGAAGTTCTATAAAGTTATCATTAGTAAACAGATCTCCCACACGTTCAGCCTTTACTGGATCGCTAAATAGTTCTTTAATGATTGGCCTAGTGAGAGTCTCTTTCAATTTTTCGGCGCTTTTTTTATTCTCGAACGATAACTCAAAATTTTCGTTAGTAAGTATATCTTTTATTTCTTCATTACCTGGACTTTCGAACAACTTTTTGAAAGTCTGATTTGTGAGCACATTTTCCACTTTATCTTTTCCCGCACATTCAACGAGTTCTTTGAAAGTGCCGGTGCTATCTGTGAGGATGTTTTTTATTGTGTCTTTGCCTGCACCTTTTAGAATTTCTTTAAACTTGCTGCTTTTTAGTACTTCCTTTGTCGTCTCATCTTTTAGTATTTCAGCCACAGTGCTGTCCTTGAGTAACTCAGCTGAATTCGCGTTCTTTAGAACTTCTTTAGCGGTATCATTCATTATAACAGCACTGGCCGTACCATTGGTAAGAACACCTATTGCATTTTGGTTAGTCAGTATGGTTTTTGCGCTGCTGGCTTTAGCTTGATCTTCAAATAGTCCCTTAAAATTTTCATTGGTTAGTAGATCTTGCAACTCAGCTTTACCTTGTGTCTGAAGCAGTGCCTTGAATTTATCACTTTCCAGTACTGCCTTTGCTGCTGAGTCTTTCAGTACTGCAGCTACATTTTGTGCTTTAGCTTGATCTTCAAACAGTCCCTTAAAATTTTCATTGGTTAGTAGATCTTGCAACTCAGCTTTACCTTGTGTCTGAAGCAGTGCCTTGAATTTATCACTTTCCAGTACTGCCTTTGCTGCTGAGTCTTTCAGTACTGCAGCTACATTTTGTGCTTTAGCTTGATCTTCAAATAGTCCCTTAAAGTTTTCGCTAGTGAGTACATCTTTCAATTCTACCTTACTCACGCCTTTTGATGCACTGGCAAAATTCGGATCTTTAACCAAGCTGAGGAAGATTCCATCTATTAGATTTTCAAAGTGTGTTTCATCGGAAAGTACGCTTAAAAGTGTATCACCTACCATAAAAATTATTTATCTTAAAAGATTTATTAAGGGATGGTAGCCTTAAGTTATAAAAAATATATAAAATTATAATGTTTAAAATTGCTAAGTTTTACATCTATTTTTTGTTGTAGAAAATTGCATAAAGCCTTATTTTTTCTCTTTCATGCTAGAAGATTCAAAGTTTGCATATAGATTGCCTAATGTAAAATTAGGATATAGCAACTCACAGGAATTATCGGAGCGCAGCGGTGTCAATTTACGTACGTTTTGATTATTGACACTTCCGACCTATCTTCTACGTTGTTGTGCTAAGGATGAGTATTTTTGTCTGGGACTCTATAGGGTATAAGTTATTTTGGACTGTTCCTTTGATGTGTGTTATCAAAACTAGAGCTTAGCCTACGCTCGAACCGAAGTTGGTGCAACAGTCCGGAAGATAGAAGGACAAATTCCAAATGTGAGGACGTGCCATAATACAAATCATAATGACGGCTGAGCATTCATAAACATATTTAGTGCAAGCGCATTACCACAATAAGATTACTATCCATATCAGACCTTTAGAAAAGGATTATCCGCATACCTGAATACTAACGATATATGTTGTCCCTATGAGATTAAAGGAATTTCGTGGGCTAACACAAAACTCACGAAAAAACTATCCCTGTCAATACAGGACCATAGTGAAGTACTTGTAGCATACCTTTGCACCTGTTTAGATCAAGAGAAGCTTATAATCGATGGCAAATCAAACGTTCAGCATTAAGTATACAAACAAATTGACACAAAGAACTGTGGATGACATATCGCTACAGCAACTACACAAACCCACCCGACACAGTAAACTGAAAAACGGTGCAGAAAATCTACTATCAGAAGTCTAGCAAACATAAAAAAGTACAACGGCTGCAGGGACATTTATCCTATACAAACCACATAATAAACTACAGACCACCACAGTCAGCACTAGTGAGTCTCAAAAACACCAGATTAAAACAAAGTAACACCCGCAATATGTATAAATATCTTCTAGAATGGGATAAATTCCCCGGGTTTCCAGTAGATAAAAACCTTACTAGAGTAATTTCTCATTAGAAACACGGCTATTTACACAAAAAACTTATGAAGGTTTTTTTAGGATAAAGCAATTCACTATGTCTTTCATTGCTAAAAGTTGCGTAAAAACAGCAAAAAGTGTAGACTCCCACCAGGTGGTGAATTCTAGATATGGGCTTAAAGTGCGGAATCGTCGGACTTCCAAATGTCGGAAAGTCGACTCTATTTAATGCGATGACGCAAACGCAAGCAGCCGAAGCTGCAAACTATCCTTTTTGTACAATAGAACCAAATATTGCTAAAGTACCAGAATATGATGAACGCCTCGTTCAAATAGCCAAGATTTCGGCGGCACAAAAAATTGTATTCAGCCAATTAGAAATCGTTGATATTGCGGGGCTAGTTAAGGGAGCGAACAAAGGTGAGGGGTTAGGTAATAAGTTCCTTTCCCACATAAGAGAAGTAGATCTTATAATACACGTTCTGAGATGTTTTCCGGATGACAGTATAAGGCACGTCCATGGGAAGGTAGACCCAGTGTACGATGCAGAAATCATAAGAACTGAGTTGCTCCTCGCAGACATTCAGAGTCTAGAAAATCGTCTTAAAAAAAGCAAAACCTCTAGTCAGATGATAGAACAAGCGCTGGAGATATTAAATAAAAAAAATCCTCTCCCATGTGATCTAATGGATCAAACGTTTAGAGAACTGCATCTATTAAGTGCAAAACCGGTTCTATATGTGTGTAATGTTCCACAAGAAGATGTCATCTCAGGAAACGATTTCAGCAAACAGGCAGAAAAATTCGCACAGGACAATATGTCCGAAGCAGTTAAGGTTTCCGCAGCAATAGAAGCGGAAATCTCTCTGTTAGACTCACCAGAGGATCGCAAACTTTTTTTGAATGAACTTGGCTTAGAAGAATCACAACTAAATAAGGTGATCCAGACAAGTTCAAGGCTTCTTGACCTTGTTGTCTTTTTCACTGCAGGAGAAAAAGAAGCAAGAGCTTGGCCTATAAAAAGAGGTTCTACAGCTCCTCAAGCAGCCGGAGTCATTCATACAGACTTCGAAAAGAAGTTCATTAAGGCCGATATAATAAGCTTCACAGACTATATCACTTTCGGTGGTGAGCAAAAATGTAAAGCACTCGGCAAGATTCGTTCAGAGGGCCGCGAATACATAATACAAGACGGAGATGTAATCGTTTTTAAACACGGGTAATGCTATGTCAAAGATTAGTAAGGACGTCTTAGCAAAGAGACTTAGGGAAAACATACGGAGACGGAAAAAACACAAAGACAGCGTGTCATCTAAAGCTAGCCGCCTCAACTCCCAGCAAGAAGCAAACCCACCTACAAATACCGCCTTAGAGCACAAAAAAACCGGACTACCAGCCTGTACTGAAAATCAGCACCCAAAAAACCAAGGTTACACAAGCACCCTAGAGGATTCGAACCCCTGACCTTCTGATCCGTAGTCAAACGCTCTATCCAGCTGAGCTAAGGGTGCACACAAAGCCAAATTTTACACTGGAATTAAAAAAAAGCTAGAACCGCCACCGAGTTAACGTGACTAACACATTATGTATAGTAAGAATCACGTTTATTTGTACAGCAAAAGCCTATAAATATATTTTTATTACTTTGGACAAACCTTTGCACCGGTAGTTGATGAAACATTTGCGCCAACACTAACAAAGAGTACAGACTGAGGATTCAAAAAATCTTTTATAAATAGGTTTAGATTTTCGACTTTCACCTTGCGTATTCCTTCTAAGTATTTTTCCATGTAATCAATTTCCAAACCTTCCTGTTGCATTTGCACAAGCATATCCAACATACTAGCCGACTTATCCATTTTCAGGACAAAAGTATCCAGTAAATGGCTTTTAGCTTTCTCAACCCTAGCAGAGGTTAACCCAGAACGTTTTAACTCATTCAACACGTTTAATATTTCCTCTCTCACCTGAGGAGCACTATCATTGCTTGTTGTAGCAAAACCGAACAACAAGTTAACCGCCGAATGCATTATCTGCGTGTATATACCATAAGTATGGCCTCTGCGTTCACGAATTTCTTGCATCAACAACGACTCAAGCCCACGACCTCCAAGAATGTGATTTAATACCACCAGGTTGTAGAAGTCCTTGTCTGTTGGACTCATTCCGCTGTGCCCGAACAAAATAATATTCTGAGGGATGCTTTTTTCGACTGAAATACACTCACCTGAGGTGCGGAAAACAGGCTGTTCAGGCTTTTTGACCTCCATCATCGTTAAAGGGAACTCTATGAGATAATCGTCTAACACGGACTTAATATCATCAGCGTGCGTGTTTCCAAGGACTGCAATCCTCATGTTGATTCTGTTGAAAACGTTGACGATTTTCGTCTTTATATCCTCCGCCTTTATTGCCCTAATCGTTTCAACGCGTCCCCAACGGACATTTGAATAGCCTGAATCTGGGAACGCAATCTTGAAAAATTCTGTCTTAGCAATAGACACCGGATCACCTTCATCTCTCTTAAGTTGTGAAATTTGTCTTTCTTTCACTTTTGAAAGAGTTTCATCGTCCAATTTTGGTTTTGCTATTGATGCACAAAAAAGCTCAATTGCCTGCCTTATAGATTCCTTTGGAGCACTCACAGTTACTACAAGATCATTTGTTCCAAGGTCATATACTATTTTACCACCTATTTTTTCGAGACTTTTTACAAAATCTCTGTTGGTTGTACCACTTATACCTTCGTTAAGAACCTCCACAACAAGGGCTGCCAACCCGAGTTTTATTTTTGGATCATATGCATAGCCCCCACCTTTGAACACAAAACTGTAAAAGACCAATGGAACATCATCTTTATGAACAAACCACGCTCTCACACCATACTTACTCTCAACTTCACTAATCTTGAATAAGGTCTGAGAATCAACTGCATGGGAAAATCCACACATCATAAAAAATAAAACAAGGACAAGACCTCTAAGCATATCTATTTATCTAAGTACCCGATTACTTTCTTCGCATTCACCAATTGCATAATTGCATCGTTAATTTGTTCCGGTGTTACAGCTGAGATACGTTCTGCCAATCTCTGAAAGTGGTCAAAATCAGCACCTACAGACAAGGCAACAACGTGACTAATGCCGCGAGCATTGAAACCGTCTAAAGCTTTCATTAAGGAGACTTTCAGCGTCATTTTTGCAGCTTCAATATCTTCAATATTGACACCATTCTTGATAACCTGTGACATGATACCCGAAACACCCTTCTCAAGAACTTCTAACTTCACGTCGGGATTCAGCGGAGTAATAACTATTTCGACAATCCCCTTACGAAGAGTGAAATAATCATAATCCACCGAGACATTGAGTGCGAGCCCGAGATTGTGAACAAGCTCCATACCCAATATACTTGTCTTGCCACCCGCTAATACCTGAGAAGCCACTAACATCGCAGCATGTTCTTCAGTTGAAACATTAGGCGCCGGAAAAAAGTATATTAGAGCCCTGTCTTCTGTTTTATGATTAACCATTCTGACATTTATGTCCGAATGATGTGCTGGTTCTACAAACTTACCAAAACACGAACGCCACCGAGAAGATGAATTTTTCAAGACACCATAATACTTCTCTATATATCCCTTTACTTCAGCAACATCGATATCTCCAAGAATAAGAAGTACCGCATTTGACGGCCGGTAGCATGCATTATACATTCTTTGCGCCAGCGCAGCATCAAAAAGTACAAGCTCTTCCTCCCAACCTATAACATTCCAACCTGTTTCATTTCGATAAAAGGCCGCCATCATCTCTTCCTCGAGTTTTACAACTGGGTTGTTGTCTACTCTCATTTTGCGCTCTTCTATCACGATTTTGCGTTCCAACCCCGCAGCCTCATCACTGATCACAAGATTCTGCATTCTTTCAGCCTCAAGACGAACGACTTTCTCCAACTTGTCTTTATGAAAAAGTTGATGGTAAACCGTGTGATAATCTGAGGTAAATGCGTTGTACAAAGAATGCAATCCATCTATCTCCTTACTAATACTTGGAATATTCTTCGACCTTCTGAACATTAGGTGCTCCAGATAATGGGCAAGCCCAGAACCACCCCTAGGATCGCTTGCACCTCCAACTTTATAAAGTAGAACATGTGAAACAATGGGCAGGGAAGTATCCTTTATCAGATAAACATCCAACCCGTTACTCAATGTATAGTGAACACGCTCATCTTCTTTTGAATGCCCCAGACTCAAAAAGAGAAACAAAAAAACACAGAGCAAACAAGATAAAAACTCCTTCATAATATTTCTCATCTAATTGATGCTACGATCTCCCTCAGACAAAGAGATCCTACTGCTGGTTGAATAAAAGAGCACAAACACAACACCAAGAAAAATCGCCGCATCAGCAACATTGAAAACCGGCCAATGAAAATCTAAAAAATGAAAGTCAATAAAATCACGCACAGCACCAAAACGCACCCTGTCAGCAAAGTTAGCAATGGCACCTCCAAGAATAAAACCCCACGCTACACAAGCAACCAGTCTTCTTTCACGAAGAGAAAAGAACAAGACAAACGCTACTGCGGGCACACTGACAAGAAGGAAAAAAAGGTTCGAGAACTGATACCCACCAAAAAGTCCAAAACTCACACCAGTATTATATACCCTGACAAAATTAAGGACGGGAAAAAGTTTTACCTCTGTAACACCTTCCAGCATTAAAGCGCACAGGCGCTTCGTATACAAGTCTAAGGAGGTCACACAGCACCCAACCAGAATCACTAAAACCTGTCGAAAGAAAACGGACCCCCTCAAACAACTTCTTTCGCAATACACAACCCACACCCTGTAAAGCGCACCCTAAAAAGAAAGAACTGAGGAACAACCTACTGGTCAAATTTCTTGAAAAATCTGCAGTCAAGCGGCTCGCCAGTAAGCTTAGTGATTAACTCGTCCATGGAACAACGCGCTCCCTTAGTATACACATTAGAACTTAACCACGCAACTAGTTTCCTTATTAACGATTTTTCCTCTTTTAACCCAGGACATTCGGACTTCAACACGTGGAATATCTGGCCAGACGCAATTATGCCCTTCAAGTAAGAAGGATAATAGCAAAATTCACCAAAAAACCAATGATGATTATCAAGAATACTTGCGTGCGGATCGTTTAAACCGAAATAATACGAAAGATCCTCAACAAAAAGCTTCTGAATATCATCAACAGAAACGTCACCATTTATGAGCGACTTCTCGATTGAGAATAGTATCATCAAGTGTGTAAGCGCAACAAACTTGTTCGCACCCATAATTGAACTCGAATACTCAGACTTCTCTTCTACACCAAGAAACTGAGCAAAGTTTTTCTCTTCAAAAAGAAAATGAGAGAACAGAAAACCCTGAACCGCATACATAGAGATACTGGTTGGATTGCATATCGGCTGCGTCCTCCATTTGTCGTATGGAAGATTCCTTATGTACAGTCCCTGCCCTAAAAGGAACAATAATGTCGGAAAGAATGCGCTCCCACCTTCTTGCATAATCAACTTGAGCCCATTTTCTCCACCTGAGAGGTGAAAATGATCCGAGTAAAAAACTCTAACCACATTCTTTGGAAAAAATTTCTCAACGACGCGTTTATGATTACACTTAGCATCTCCTTTCTCTTGAGGCTTATTCAAGGAAATTTCTCCTAAACCCTGGACTTTTCCTTTCAACAGCGGACTTACACCTATACAGAGCTGTTCAAGATGGTCCGGGTCGATCTGATAAGCCTTCAACAGAGCTGAATATCTATCCACACTAGAATCTTTTGCATACAAAGCCGCTATCTGCGCAACCACCTCAATGAGTTTTTTAAACTCCTCCTTTACGAGAGAAAAATCCTTTGCCTTTCTCGCTGCTGCATAAGCCGACCTACAAGCAAACGAGGCCTCTGTGAAACTTTCTACAACGTCAAATGGTATTCCCCTTCTCCTAGCACAGAAATCCTGCATAAACCCAAAGTTGACTCTCTGCCAATCGTTCAAGTCTTTTGCCTTAAGCTTTGCCTGCTCAATCAGGAAATACACCTCGTCACTTGTCGCAACATCGTGAATAATCTCCTTCAGCGTGATTACTTGGGTTAACTTCTCATTCGCAGATTCACTATGGAGCCTTACATCGAAATCAAGAAAACACAAAGTCTTTTGCAGGCTGTCAATTCTTGCAAATATTTTTTCTAACTTTTCATACTCTTCCATTGTTTTGTGAGCCTCTCTCCTTGGTTACGGCACGTCATGCCGGCAGACCAAGCCACCCGGCAATTGTATACGATACGGTAGCACCATTTCCACCCCAATTGTACAAAATATTCACTATGGCTTAACGAGCTTTACAAAAAAGTGATCAACTTATTGATTTTACCACACTAAGCATTATAGTTGCTTACATAGTTATGGCATGCGAACTTCTAAACTGGAAGTATACCAACTGCCAGTACTTCTCCGTTGAGTTTTGTTTTTTATTGTTCTCTTGAGTGTCATATGAAGAAATCGTTTATCGCGTCGATCCTGTTGTTGCAGATGTTTATTCAGCCATCTTATGCTGATGAGTCGGATGGTCTATCTGGTGATCTTTCCAACGCTTCTGTCACCTTGTCTTATAGGTCAGCTGTTGCAGGAAACCACGATTCTCTTAGCAAGTATAGCGCCTTTAATCACGGTGGGAGCCTAGGGGTCTACTACCCAATACCCGGACTTGCAGATATAGGTGTAGAAGTTGACGTATTAAACCCAAAAGATCTTTTTTTGGATCGTGAGAAAACAGAAGCTGATATGCTCACTTCCCCAATTTTATATTCCGGAATCTTGAAATTGCAGAAAAGAGTTGCCTTGGCAGATGATCTTGGGTTGGTTGGTGGAATCGGCTTGGGCCCCACATATGTTGTATTTGATACACCAACAAGCAAAGATAAAAAACCTTTTGAAAAAAGGGAACTCTCCTCTAAGTGGAGCCTTGCTGCTGTCGGTGATTTATCGCTCTCTATCGCGCTTACTGAATATGTCTACGGTACCATTGGGTACTCATTGCAATATTCTCCACTTGGTAAAGTTGCATTTGAAGAAACTGATAGCAAGGGAAAACCAGCAAAAGTGGAAGTGGATGCTTCGGCTCTTTTTGCCCATGCACTTAAAGTTGGTATTTCAACTACCTTCGGGGCATTCCTCGCGTGAGGATAGTGATGGAAACTCGGGTTTGGAACATTTTGTTCCTACCGGGTTTCCGCTGTTAGATCCTCAAGCATTTGCTTTGCCGCGTTTTCCTCGGCTGCTTTTTTGCTTGTGCCGGTGGCCGTGTTTCTTTTTCCGTCTGCGCAGATTTCTACTTCAAAAATGGGTGAGTGTGCTGGGCCCAGTTTATTGATGATACTGTAAGTAGGTGGCTTCATTCCTTTTGCTTGAAGCAGCTCCTGAAGCGCACTTTTTGGGTTTGCCTTAATGGAGTCCGATTGGACAGCTAGACCGTACCAATGTTTCTCAATGAAGCAGGCAGCTGTTTCAAAACCCGCCTCCAGGAAAATGGCTCCTATAAGGGCTTCTAAAACATTCTCTAGATTGCTTATCTTCTCACGTCCACCACAGGCTTCCTCGGAATTTGAAAGGTAAATGTAACTACCCAAATTCATCTGGCGAGCAAGCATCGCGAGAGTGTTCTTACAAACAAGTGCACTCTGTCTTTGAGAGAGTCTACCTTCAGGATCACCGGGGAAAAGAGAGTAGAGCATCGAAGCAACAACCAAATTTAGCACTGCATCTCCAAGAAATTCTAATCTCTCGTAAGACGGACATTTTTCAACACTTGGATGCGTTAAAGCCTCGATAAGTAACTCTTTATTTCTAAAATGTACTCCAATTGAAGATTGCAGTTCTTCTAGTTCCATAGAGCGTCTACTTCATAATATTCCCTGACATCATCCTTGAAGATATGTACTATCACTTCACCCATGTCGATAAGCACCCAGTTACCTAAGTCGTAGCCTTCGGTCTTCACAGATATTCCTTTTTCTTTGCTTAGCTTCACGACAAAGTCAGCCAGAGTTTTTACATGCTTGTGTGAATCAGAAGAAGCAACAACCATGCAACCTGTTATACCTCTTCCACCATAAATCTTAATATCTCTCCCCTTATGGACAGACAAACTTTCCAGGATTAAAGAAACTATTTGGGATTCCATTCTTGTATACGTAGAGAGGGTACTAATCATTTTACAGAAAGCTGTCACAATGCGAAACCCTGAAAAACTTATTCATTCAGGAGTGATTCTGACTGATGAGATTCCTGGTAACATAAAAGTATTGATAATTGGACGATCGTGGAACATATTCCACTGATCCATGCATCTGTTCGCCGTCGAGGAGATAACTTCCACTACCCGGAATTGAGCGAGTAAAATTCGAGGTCCCTATGCAGGTTTCTGTGTATAAATTGAATTACGCTGTTAGTGTTAACATACTACGCATAGCACCGTCCTGTTCAATTTATGCGCGATTTACAATACTGAAAACCAAGAGCTAGTACAAAAACAATTTTAATACGCACATAAGATCTGAAATTGTACTTCATGAGCACAATGTGAGCTCTTTTATACCTTTTCTATCACCCTCATTCTTGCAGAACGGGAGCTTGGATTCTCTCTTACTTCTTCCCTACTTGGAACAACAATCTTCTTCGTGAGCAGATTAAACCCGTGTCCATGAACACTTCTAAACAAATGTTTGACTATTCTATCTTCAAGAGAATGGAAGCTAACAACAACTATCCTACCTCCAACCTTCAGCATCGTCAGCGCTGCTCTCAGTCCGCATGCGAGAGCACCCAATTCATCATTTATGAAAATTCTTAGAGCCTGGAAAGTTTTTGTTGCTGGGTCTATCTTATAGTGCCTTCTTGGAAAACAAGATCGCACGATTTCTGCTAGACCGTTAGTCGTCGTGATTCTCTTTTTGCGTCTTGCATTAACAATTGCATGAGCTATCTTTCTCGACATTCTCTCCTCACCAAATTCGTAGATAATGGAGGCGATTTTCACTTCGGTGTAACTGTTAACAACTGTCTCAGCTGTTAATAGAGTACTTCTATCCATACGCATATCTAAAGGACCCTCGTGAAGAAAAGAGAACCCTCTATCAGCAACCTTCAATTGCATTGTTGAAACACCTAAGTCAAACACAATCCCGTCCACCTTCACTTCGCCTAGTAGAGCCTCAATATTCATGAAATTATCATTTATAAAGTTCGTACGTCCGGCAAAATCATTCTCTATGACCTGGAAGAATCGTTTTACTGTC
The DNA here is from genome assembly GCF_009856525.1 of Neorickettsia findlayensis. Classification (NCBI taxonomy): domain Bacteria; kingdom Pseudomonadati; phylum Pseudomonadota; class Alphaproteobacteria; order Rickettsiales; family Anaplasmataceae; genus Neorickettsia; species Neorickettsia findlayensis. The sequence continues at coordinate 822,149 of NZ_CP047224.1, forward strand.
TCATCACGATCGATGGCATACACGAAACAGTCGACACTACTCAAAATAGCCCTAGTGTAGCCCCCTGCACCAAATGTTGCATCTACATAAAGACCACCATTCTTTGGAGCAAGAAATTTTATAGCTTCGCTCAAAAGCACCGGCTTGTGTAATATCTCATCTTTCAAGCTATCAGTAACACTCATTTAACCACTTAAGGACGCTCTATCCAGTTGATAATGCAGCAAAAAGTCTTGGGAAGTGCTCCCCTAGCTCCGAAATACAACTAGTGCGCGTTCTACTCACAAATCAGAGAACAGAGCTAAACGAAAAAACTCATGCATCAGTTGCATTATATACCATCCTGTAACCGAATATTCTGTTACTTGCTTTCGAGGCGAAGCGTGTAGCACTCTTTGGTACCTCAGTATCTTCAACTTTAGAAAAGACTTTCAAAGCAGATTGATATATTTGCTGAGCATAATCTTGGTCGTCAGTCGCGATAACAACTTCAGCTAATGTGTGCAAACTACGACCTAAGAGCTGCAAAAACGATACATCTACAATTCTCCGTTTCTTGTGCTTTTTTTTAGGCCAGGGATCAGGAAAGAGTATGTATACCTCACGAAAAACTTTACAACGTAACTTTTCCAAAAGAAGACGAACATCGTTATTCCAAATTAGAACATTTGATAGTTCATGAAGCTTCACTTGCTCCAGGAGCTTGGCGACACCATTTACGTACACTTCAGCGCCGACAAATACTTTATCCGGGTGATCTATAGCCTTTTTTAGTATGTGTTCACCAAAACCAAAGCCAACCTCCAACACGATCTCACTCTTGAGATTTTCAAGTTTCTCACTAGACGCAAGAAAGCTTTCTAAGTCGATGAGCTTATTCTCGCTAAAATTTCGACCACGACGCCTCCCATAAGATCTGAGAAACTGTTTTTTTTCCAGCCCTAGATTTAGTGTATTGTGCTCAGACACATCAACCCAAAGATCAGCCAAAAAACGAAAGGGCAATATCCAAAAAGAAGTGTAATGTTCATACAATCCATCATTATTCCGTCCAAAATCTCCTACGATGAGGAGATATCTATGCCGAGCATTTTATATGCTTCAGCTCTCTTCGAGAGAGCTGAAGCATAGAGTTTTGTCCCAGAATAATCACGAACCAATTCATCGAATCTAGCTATGGCAGCATGGTAATTCATTTCTCTGAAATAGAAGGACCCTATAGAAAAGATTTTTTCTGCCATGATTTCATTTATCTCGAGTAGTTTCTGATGTGCGTCAGTAACGTAGTCAGAGGTAGGAAACGTATCAACTAAAACCGCAAAAGCATTTCTAGCTTTATCCGCGAACTCACCACTATTGCTACGACCCTTTGACATCTGAAAGTAAGCATTCCCCTTTATGCTGAGAACTTGATCCATCCTAGCACCGCCTGGATAGTTTAAAAGATATCCTTCGGCACTACCCGCTGCAGCAGCAAACTTTCCCTCATCGTAAAGTATCTTAGTGTAAGATGCCTTTGCTTCTTCCCCTATGGAAGAAAAAGGCGCAATGTCAGCTACCTTTTCGAAAAGTTCCTTTGCAGTCTTGTAGTTTTTTTTCTTAAGTGCCAGAACCGCATTGTTATACATCGACAGTTCACTTTCTCGCATTTTACTGCTCAAAACTTTCTTTGATTGCCCAACATCACAGCTAGAAAAAACACAAAGAAAACAGATAAGCAAAAAGTTACACAGCTTTCTTCTCATTCGGGCGATAACAAACTACAATATGACCGTTGATTATAATCTGACAATGCAATTAAAAAAAGTTCTTGTCGTCGGAAACGGCGCTAGGGAGCACGCTTTGATCACGAAAATTAAGGAATCGCCAATGCTTGGCAAGATTTACACTACAAACTTGAACTTTAGTCGGTTCGCAGAATATCTTGATATCAACTTGGAAAACTACTTGTACACGTCGTCTACTTGTAAGGCGGAAGGAATAGATCTGGTAGTTATAGGACCAGAAGAACATTTGGCAAGGGGTATAACGGATGCTCTTATGGCTGAAAGCATTTCTGTTTTTGGACCCACAAAAAATGCAGCAAAATTGGAATCATCAAAGTTTTTTGCCAAAGAAATAGCAGAAATGAATGGTGTACCCGTGGCTAAGTACAGTTTTTGTTCATCCATCAACAACTTAAAAAAGCAAATTGAAAACGTTGGAAGCTTCCCTTTAGTTATTAAGGCTGATGGACTTGCATCTGGAAAAGGTGTCATAGTGTGCAAAACCATGGGAGAAGCACTAGAGGCAGGTGAGGCAATGCTGAATGGTTTGTTTGGCGAAGCAGGCAGAAATATAATAATGGAAGAGTTCTTATATGGACAGGAATTAAGTTATTTTGTCCTGGTTGATGGGCAGACAATCCTTCCAATTGGCCATGCAAGGGACCACAAACAGATTTCATACAATGGGAAAAAGTACAATACTGGTGGTATGGGTGCTTACTCGCCTGTTCCGCTCCACAAAAAAACTGAACAAGAAATACTCGGGAAGATTATATATCCAACTATCAATGCGTTGTCAGCAATTAACGTTCAGTACAAGGGGGTCCTTTTTGCGGGACTCATGCTAACCAACTCTGGACCTAAGTTATTGGAATATAATGTCCGATTTGGTGATCCAGAAACCCAAGCAATACTACCACGCCTAAACGCTGATCTACTTGATCTTATGCTCAAAACATTAAATGGAGATCTTGATAGAGCTACAATCTCTTTCAAGAAAGAAGTATGTCTGTCTGTCGTCCTTGCTACCCGCGGGTATCCAGTCTCTTATGAAACCGGATACCCGATAGATAATGTAGAGAAGGCACTACAAAACGTTGAAGGGCTACAGATTCTCAACGCTGCTGTAAGGTACGATGCAGAAGGACAGATGATTTCCAACGGTGGTCGGGTCCTCAACTTAGTGGTGGGTGCCCCGACTTTATCAGAGTGCAAACATAAAATTAGACGTGGTTTAGAATTAATAGACTGGAAAGAAGGGGTCTATTTAGATGAATTAGTCTTAGGGTAAACCTGGAGTGTTTTCCCACGGCAACGTTTAAGCAAAACCTCTACAGCATGCTTTCTACGAAATTCTTGAGGTCGTTCCCCCACCGACACAATCAGAAATTCCAGCAATAAAGGAGCCTGCTAACCCAGTTGCTTTGTCGAGCAAACCATTATCTTAAGAGTGAAAAACAGCTTCGAATGCAAACATTGTAAGGAGGGTCACAAGCGTGAACATGGCTATTTGGATCACCCTTATTATAGTACCGTACAGCAGATATTTCGCATCCTCTTTACCAAGAAACACCGCCCAAACACATGCTAGGACTCCATGTCTCACATGAGCACCACAATTCCTGGTTGCTACTACGTCAAGAGGTATAGAGAGTAACGCAGCAAATATCCCAAAAATAAGACCGACAGCTGTTCCGCTCAACAGGCTCATGTGATACGCAATTGAAATCTCATACGAGACCACAGAAGCAGACCAGAAGATCATGTTACGCACAAGTATTGGTAACGCGACACCTCTAAGAGTTGCTTTATTTTCCATCAGTGTTCCCTTATTTCTGCTGATTTCACATATTTCCGCCCATATAGAAAATAGTGTTTCCAAAAGCCCTCCAAGCATGGAACGAAAAAGTACAACGAAAAGTATAGTAGGATGAAAAAATGATTTCAGTGCAATAGCGGATATAGCCTCCGAAATCCCAAAAGACATGGAACTCAGAAAATTCATTACTGCATATGGAAGCGCACCTCTAAAAAAGGGAGCCAAACCCCCATCAGATAAAGTATCTAAAGCTATCTTCCGATACGAAGATCTTGTCTGTTGCCTCATTATTTTTAGGAACTGTAATGGAGACATCAGCACAGCTGCAACTGCAGAAAATGAACCGAAAAATACTCCGCCTAAAATAACATCATAAAGTTGCAGGAACATATACTATTTCGAATGCGTCCAAATTAAATACCAAAATATCTTAGAACAAACGTCGTCGAAACGGTCACAGCAGTGTAGATACTAATTTGTAATATCCTGATCGTACTGCCCAAAAAAAACTTACTACTAGAATCGGTTGCCATTAGAAGGACGCGTCTTATCAACGTCAATTCTTCTCTGGCAGCACAATTCTGTGTTACCAGTACATCTAACGGAATAGAAATGACGCCGAAAACAAGGCCTAGAACAACTGATAAAAAGAGGGACTTATCCAGGCTCAGAAACAGCCTGGTCGAAATTTCATAGGACGAAGTCGCACCTAACCACGCAACTGAGTTCCTCAAGAAAGCTGGAAAAAGTATACTCAATACCCGACCTTTACCAGAAGCAAGATGTCCTTTGTTCCTGACAATTTCACGCACCTCAGGATATATAGTAAATAAAGTCTCTATTGCTCCTCCGAGGAATGCTCTAACGAAGATGCCGACCAGAATACCGTACTGGACTGGAAGGACGATCTCGGAAATCCTGTCACTCAAACCAAACGAAAGATTAGCAAGAAAGTTCATCGTAACGTAGGGAAGCGCACCCCCGAAAAAAATCCCTAGCGCTGCTCCGCCTTTTTCAAATGCACAAAAAAAAATGGAAGTGTAAGAAGATGCAGTTTCCTGACGAATGATCTTCAAGTACTGCAACGGTGCAATAGCGAATGCAACGATAGCTGCAAAAGACGCATACACAAGGGGAACCAAAAAGAAAGACAGCAACATAAGTCAATGCCAGAGACCAACTAAAGGCTACAGCAAACTCAAACGGAGCTACTTGGACCCTTGTCTCACATTACAACGCGGATTTTTTCTATTGTACACGTATATACGCTTACCCCTTTTGGCAACATACGAATTGCGAGCATCACGTTTTTTCGCTGACTTCAAAGAACCTATTACTTTCATAAAACACCCACTTAGCCCGCAAATGGTTTACAACCTCAGGCAGGAGATTGTACCTTAAAAAAAGTCTACGAACAACCTCAACTGGTAAACATATATAAAGCGAGTACAAGTCTCCCTAAAACTAGCACCAAGGCTTAATTCAATATTCTGGGACATATCCCCTTTTCATTAATGAAAGTTAAAATTTTATTTTTTCAAGTAAGATGATACTAATAATTTAGTTGCGAATTCATCTCGGGAATGCAGGGATCCAGATCAACCATAAAAGGAATTTTTACAGCAATAATCACGCCTTTTAAACGCAACGCAATAGATATAGAAAGTCTAGAACAATTAATCGAGGTTCAAATAGTGAGTGCCGTAAATGGCATTGTAATAGCTGACTCAACTGGAGAAGGACACTCATTATCTCAATCAGAATATTACGCCCTGGTAAAAAATGTAGCAGCCGTGCTTAAAAATAGGATACCTCTGGTTGTAAGTGTGCCACATTGCTCTACAACACAGGTTATCGATGTAATAACTCGCCTAAAAAACAAAACAATTGAAGCATTCCTTGTTGCAGCACCATACTACCTGCGCCCACAACAAGAAGGAATCTTTGAGCATTATAGGCAGATTACAAACAAAACAAAGGCAAACATTGTCATGTGCAACATACCATATAGGTGCTCTATCAATATAGAAAACGCAACAACACTCAGAATTATGGATCTGCCGGGTATATCAGCGGTTGTTGATTTATCTGGAGATCTTGAATATCCAACAATACTGCGTGACGGAAATGACCACGTACCTATACTCACAGGGAATGATACAACGTATGCAGCCCACAGACTCAATGGAGGAGATGGAATAGTATCTACACTGAGTAACCTGATTCCAAAAGAAATGGTCGCGTTAGAAAGAGCAATCTGTGAAGGTGACTATAAAAATACCAAAAAGTTACATAAACTCATTTTCCCACTTGCCAAATCTATGTCCTGCGAGACTAACCCAGTACCTTTAAAATACGCCATCAGTTGCATCTACAAATACGTCACACCAAATGTTAGGCTCCCACTGACAGATGCAACTACGTCAACTAGGCAGTTAATACATACTCTTCTCAGGAAGTTTGAAAGGGAAAAGCAAGAACACGAAATTTTATCCATAACACAAACTTGATTAGATAAAACAATTCGATTCTGACAAATACTGAAATACTCTCCGGACAAGATCTTCGCATCTATCCGCTTTCCCAGCCAGGTATCTTCCTCTATCTGGTAATTTTGCTCAGGAGAGTCTGTTTATCCTGCACTTACCAGGACGAAATCGGTAAGTATTCCAATTCAGCGTTTAGCTTTCTAAATACACGGACAATTGAAATGACCACATACAATAACCAGAATTGTCACATCGTATCTGATTGCTAGGAAAAGAAAACAAAGCCATAACGAACTAGACTCAATTGCAAAAGGGCAATCGACTGCAACGCAGGAATCTAATGAAGGAGTACTTCTTTAACAGAACTGAACACACCGGTATTTAAAAGTTTGTATAGGGAAATCAATTATAGATTAGACTGTACATACAACTTGGTGGATTAATAGGAATACGGTTTCCCCAAAACAGAATAAAATTAACAGTATCACGAGATGTGATAAAACAGTTTAAACAGACCGAAAATTCATATTTATTCTTGTGACATAAGCAACTTCAAAGCAGATAGTGTAAGAAATATCTGTGAAAACAGCGAAGTATCCGCACTGCAAGAGTCTCAGGAACAAAATATAAGAGTACAACTCAATGCTCGGTAGACAATGACATAGGATTATTTTACTATGGCATTAGTTCATTCTGAGTTTGATAAATATGCATAATCCGGGAAAGTATAATTTATCCCTGAGGATCTTACATTGGGTTTTGGCCTTTGCGATAGTCGGCGCACTTATAAGCGGCTTCGTTATGACCAGTTATCTGGTTCCACCTTTGAAGTTCGTCGTTTATGGAAAGCACAAGGCGATTGGCATGACTATCGGTGCTTTGATGCTCATAAGGCTGGTAATTCGCATGTTTTTTGGCGCCCCAAAAAGCCAGTTTTCCAGACTAGAGACTATCTTGTTGCATGTTGTACATTCTTTACTTTATGTTTTGACTATTGGAGCTGCTTTCTCAGGGTACTTAATGTCTTGCAGTGGAGGTAAAGCTGTTTCCTGGTTTGGGATCTTCGAATTCCCATTGTTGTTTCCACAAAACCCAGATATCGCGAAAACAGCACATGACGCACATCAGGTCATCATATATTTACTCGCTTGCCTGATTGCACTTCATATTTTAGCAACCCTAAAGCATCTAATTATTGATAGGGAGAACATTTTCAGACGAATATTTTAGCATGGGTCCCGGGTCTTATGCATATTGTGAGATTTTTTGTGTGCTAGGCTTTTTGTTGATTGGTTTGTTTTTCGTCAGGTATCAAGACGGAGATCTTTTCCCCGGATCACATTTCTTCCTTCACATCCGTACTCCGGAGTCCTGTTAGACCAGCGTGTGACATCAAATGAGTGATCACAAATATATCTGTGTCGCTGTGACAAATAGCGTAGCCAAAACTTTAATAAGTTGTGATGAAATGTTAGCAAGGAATCATGTGAGAGCACATAATATCAACAGTCGCACCCAGTGTAATGAATGAAAAATCGAACACCAAAGCAACGGTAACTCCTAAGGCAATATTATTTGATTGGGATGATACTATTGTCGATACACGACTCATGATTCTAAATGCAGTCAACAAAACACTGAGTTACTTTGGCAAACCAGTCCTCGACAAGGACATGAATGCACCAGAAAGAATGGATTTCTTCAAACAGATTTTCGGAGAAGAGTGGGTCTTCGCTTATTCAATATTTAGGGATCACCTTAAATCTGAGAATCCAGAACCGTTACGGATATTTCCAGGATTCACATCGTTTTTGAATTTAATAGCTGAAAAGGGTATATTCACGGGTGTAGTCAGCAATAAATATAACGAATTACTTAAAAAAGAGGTAGATTCTCTTGGATTAACGGATCGATTCAATGTCGTGGTTGGCTCGGGCGATACAGATCAGGATAAACCTTCTGCAACACCGCTACTGTACGCTCTCTCGAGAGGCAATATTATCCCCTCGAAAGAAACTGTTCTTTTTATCGGTAACAGCGCAACAGACATGGAATGCGCAAGAAATGCGGCCGTACGTGGTATTGCATATCGAGCAACCCCAATAGCAGGATTCGAGAATATACCAATAATACGGCATTACGACCAAGCAAGGACTTTAATATTCTAAGGATATACCCGGTCCTATTGACAAGGACCACTTTAATGTAATCAAATGGCACTAGTTTTATCTTATCCGCATGCATATCAAGTCGAGTCGTCTTATGATCCTTAAATTCTACGATAGACTCGGAATAGAGACTACGACCACTGATATTCCTTCGTCTAACCAAGCATCTATCACACAAGTTGGCGCAATGCACATTGATACGAAAGAGTTTGCTGAAAACACAACCTGTAAGTACCAAACTCTAGAAAGAGATCTGACATTCGTAACAACTCTCGACGAACTCAGGACACTCCTCTTCAGTTTTGAAGGCTGTCAGCTTAAAAAGGGCGCTAAAAACACAGTTTTCTGTGATGGCAATCCGAACGCAAAAATTATGCTGATTGGCGAGGCACCTGGAGAACAAGAGGATAAGCTTGGGATTCCTTTTTGTGGCAGGAGCGGTAACTTACTGGACAAAATGCTTCAAGCCATAGGACTGGATCGAACCAAAGTATATATAACAAACGCAGTTTTTTGGAGACCACCCGGAAATAGACGACCAACACCCGAGGAGATACAGATTTGTAAACCATTCTTGGAACACCATATACGACTTGTATCACCCAAGTTGATCGTGCTACTTGGTTCCACAGCTGCTTCTTCGGTTTTAAAAAGCCAAGACAGAATTTCTATGTTGAGAAATAAATTTTACGAATATAAAAACCAGTTCATTCACGAAGGGATTAGTACGACCGTAATGTTCCACCCATCGTATCTCTTGAGGCAGCCTGCTCAGAAAAAATTAGCCTGGGAAGATTTAAAACTCATTCGTTCATATATCGATGCCCATGGTCTTTAAATTCGGTAGGATGAATAGGTTCTTTCTCACTTTTTTTGCACTCGTGTCTCTAACTCTTCTTACACCGTGTCTGGGAAAAACAACAGAAGAGCTCGACACACTATTCTCTTACCCCAAAACAACGGGCACAGCGGTAACGAAAGTCTACGATCCTATGGAGAAACTTAATAGGAGGATATTCAAAATGAATAGCCTACTTTTCAAATACCTAAAATCTTCTGCTAATAAAAAACTTTTCCAAGGAACAAGTCCAAGAAAGTCTCAGACAGGTCAGAAAAGTGCGAACTCTGCAAAACATTTATTTCTTAACATTGTAGATAACCTTTCTGAACCAAGTTATGTTATTAACCATCTTTTACAAGGTAATCCAAAAAAGGCTGTAATAGAATTCTGGCGGTTTTTTATTAATTCTACGCTTGGTATACTCGGAACATTCGATATAGCGCAAACTCTAGGTCTAGAGAAAAAAGCAACTTCCTATAGAAAGACACTTACCATATATGGAATGAAAAATGGCCCATTCATAATGTTTCCATTGTTCGGTGCAACATCACTCAGGAACAGTATTGCTGCTTTGCTTGAGATTCTTACAAATCCATTGAATCTCGTGACACAACACAAATTTATACCATTTATAGTATACAACTATTCCCGAATTGCGAGAGAAATTGATTATTACAGCATAGTTTTTGAAAACAGCATTGACCCATATGTAAAATCACGCACATTCCTAATAAATTACGATGCTACGTCCGAATAAAACAAAGTGGCTAATCTGGCTGCTGTTTGTAACGCTCCTTTCTTCTTCAAAGACTTTTGCAGAAGACTCTACAGGCGAGTTTATCTCGTCTCTATACACAAATGTGACAACTATCAACAGCTCTAATATCTCAGAGCTAGATAAATTACAGCATATGACGAAGCTAATTGAGGAAAACATTGACTTCCAGAAGGTTGTGAGCTTCGTACTGGGGAGAAACATAAGTAAGCTATCACCCGAAGAGCTACAAGCGTTCACCGAAGGCTATAAGAAGATTACTTCCCTCAAATACGCAAAACTCATGACTAAAAAGCTTAAATATTATAAAATTCTGCGCGAAGAGGACTTAGGCAATCAAAGACATCTAGTCCAAACGGTCCTACAAGAAAAACTTGAGAGCAGCAGTGTACCGCTAAGAGTAGACTACCTAGTTACAGTGGAAGATAGAAAGTACAAAATTCTCGACATAATTGTTTCCGGAAGTATAAGTATGGCAATGGCAGACCGAGAAGAAATAGACACCTTTCTCCAAGACAATACGCCAAAAGGACTTTTAGCAATCGTAAAAACGCGACCATACAACGAAGCATAGGAAGGTCCATAAAAAAACCCCGCTGGCCTTGTTTCAGAAGCGATTATGCCTCGTGGAGTTACTCGTCGGACTGTTTATCGTTAAAGGAGAATTCTTCTTCCTTATGCTGGGTTTCTTCTTGCTCAGCTACTTTCAGTGCATAAACACATAAATCCTCAAAGGAAACGTTGTTCTCCTCGGCAAGTTCTCTTAATTTTGAGAGACTATCCATGACCTTCTGAGGGACAACTCCACCACGTTCTTTTGACAACCATGTAGCCTGATTGTAAATGGGATGCGTATCCCGCCTGGGAGAACCAATATATATGGTAAAAGGAGCCGTCTGAGGGCCAAACTGGCAAGGTACTGTAAACTTCTTCATGTCTTATGGATATGATCTCCACAGAGTGTACCACCGGACATTAAAAAAAAGCCATATAAGAATAACTCACAACTACAAATTAACCTAAGGTCGCTAAATCAATACTAAACCGGTATAAAAGCATAAATGTGAAGTGTACTTGGATGGCTGGATACGGTCAAAAGTAATTTTAGAAAATTATCTCTTTGTAGTGATCACGTTAAAGCAGCTACATTCTTGATATAAAGAAAAGGAAATTAAAATAATTTAAGCTTACTGACCTACAAAGTAGAGTGATTGTGTAATAGGATTAGCCAACTGGGGCAACGTCTGTGTATCAGAAAAATGATAAAAAAAATTACTGATTCTGCAAAGTCCGGAAAGTTGAAAATGTTAGAATTTCTTACCTCTGGGATCAGGAAAACGCTTCACAGCAGTGTGAAAATTGTTGATCAGGGTATTTCATTTTTTCAAAACAAGGAAACCGATAAACTCAAAGAACTCACCAAAAACGCGCGAATTGCTGGTACAGTCGTTCTTATAGGCTTCTTTGGAATCTTTGGAATGTGGGCGATCTTTGCACCAATTGACGGTGCAAGTCTTGCAATGGGGGAAATTGTTATCAGCTCTGATAAGAAGTCTATTCAACATCTTGAAGGTGGAATAATAGATGAGATCTTTGTTCACGAAGGAGATCGTGTTACAGAGGGACAGATACTCATGACCCTCAAAAACGTCGGCAATAAGGCACAACTTTCAATACTCGAGGAGAATCAAATTTCGCTTCTGGCAACCGAAAAGAGACTCTTAGCACATATAGGCAGAAACACAAATATGGAACTCCCTAGTATAGAAAAATTGGAGTACGTGACTGAAGAGAAGAAAAACGACACCATCAAAAATCAACTGTTACTATTTGAATCCAATAAAGAATCTTTTGCTAATCAGGTTAGAATCATAGACAAAAAAATTGGCCAGATACAAAATGAGGTCCTTGCATTGAGCGCACAACTGGAATCAGCTGAAAAAAGTGTCCAGCTTCTCGAAGAAGAACTTGAAGCAAAGAGATCTCTGTACGATGAACACGTCATAGACAAAACCAAGATCGTATCTTTAGAAAGGGAAAGAATCTCCTGGAACGGCAAAATTGCTGAATATAAAGCTCTGATAGCTAGAGGGGAACAACGCGTCACAGAAGCCGAGCTGGAGAAAATTCAGGCGGAAAATAGGTTCAATAGTGAACTTGCAGCACAACTCAAAGAGGTTTCGCATGCTATTCATGAAAATACGCAGAAACTCAACACAGCGCGTGATTTAATGCTAAGGACAATTATAAGGGCTCCACAATCAGGTGTTGTGACCGGTCTTCGCTCATTGAGTATCGGTGGCGTGATACCTCCAGCTATATCGCTAATGGAAATTGTCCCTGAAAATGAAGATATGTTTATAGAAGCAAGGGTTGCACCAAATAATATTGAGGCAATAGCATCTGCGAGACTCGTCAAGAAAAATCTTAGCGAAGTTGACGGTTATATAGGGGTAAAGACGAGAGTAAAAATCACAGCATTTAACTCGAAGAAAGTAGGAATATTAAAAGGTGTAATGACATATATTTCCGCAAACACAATTTTGGATCCACGAACAGGAATGCATTATTACCTTGCACACATAAGGATTCCAAAATCGGAAATAGCTATGATAAATGCCAGAACCAAGCTTTATCCGGGAATGCCAGCTATTGTTTTTATTACAACTGAGTCTAGAAGTTTTCTTTCGTATCTACTGGCACCCATTATAGGAACCTTTGATACAGCCTTTAGAGAACGTTGAAAAACAAAAAGTTTTGTTCAGTGGGAGTGTCTAGTACAAGCTTTCCAGAGAAACTTCGTTATCAAGGGATCTGGTTCGAAAAATTGCATGCGACAGTGAGTTACATGTGATACCATTCGTTCTTACCTGATTAGGTTTGATACCTTTGAATTATAAACTTGCTGGTATAAAGGAAATCGTATCTGGGGATCGCCTTATAACGAATTTGCAAGACCTTATACAATTTCGCGAGGCACTAGTTGTATGTGATCAAAACACGTTTTGTTTTTTCCCACCGTGGGTAAAGGGCGAAAAAAACTTCAAATTAATAGTCCTACCAAAAAATGTGAGGCCTTACGAGGCACTGGTGAGAAAACTAGTTGTACAGGCAAGAAATTGTGAACTAATAGTCGCATTGGGTTCGGGGACAATAACCGACATATGTAAATATCTTGCACACTTAACTACAAAAGAACTCGTTATTTTCCCATCAGCACCTTCTGTCAATGCGTACACATCACCCACGGCTTCAATTATAGCTCTAAAGACGACACGTAAGGTCTCCTTGAAGGCAAAAATACCTAGATACCTATACTTAGACCATACAATTTTAAAAAGTACCCCACCACGAATGATTTTAAGCGGCCTCTATGATTTAGTATGTTCAAGGACTGCTAAAGTGGACTACTTTATCGCGTCAGTAGCCTTAAAACATTCTTATATTGGCGAAATCTTCGAGGAATTGCTTCCATATGAGGAAATCCTATTAAAACACAGTAAACTTCTCATGAAAGGTGATACTACACTGGTGAACATGCTCATGCATGCTTTAAATCTTTCTGGCCTTGGAATGTGGCTTAATGGTGATAGTAGAAGCGCGAGTCAGGCAGAACACATGTTAGCTCATCTTTTAGAAAAAGTGTCCGGAAAATATTTTTTACACGGAGAAATGGTAGCTTCAGGTATGCTGGTAACCTCGCTGTTGCAGGAGAGACTTTTCAAAAAAGAACGAAAAATTAAGCTCAATGTACAGGTGCTCAACAAATATGTAATGTTAAAGGGATTATATCCATCACAAATTGATGACTTTGCAGAAGCTTTTCAAAAATTACACCCGTTATCACCGATATTGAGTTTCATGGTTAGTGAACATACACAACTAAGAAAGCACATTGGCAATACTGCCATAAACTTACCAAAAATACGTGAGCTGCTCCATGAAACAATATCCTTAAAACGTAATTTCACCTGCCTTGATATAGCATATTTAGCTGGCTACCACACAATTACTTTGTAAGAAAATGAATATTGACCTAAGAAAAAAAAGAATCCTATACAGAAGTACACATCGCGGCTGTAAAGAAATGGATATCTTACTTGGAAGTTTTATAACGAAAAATCTAAGTAGATTAACCGAACAAGAAATAGAACAAGTGGAACGCATCTTAGAATTGTCGGATTCTTTTATTTTTGACTGTTACCAACACAAGTCAGAACCACCTGAAGAACTCCCTGTATTAAAACAGATGGTGCGGGAAGAAGACAAATAAAAAACAGAAGTTCCAGACCAACACAATGCGTGGCATTACTCTGTACAAATAAAGGCACTAGAAGCTATACACACTTCAAAGACAAAAAAACAAGAAAGGTGCTGAAAAAATAAACCCGTCAACACGGTCTAGTATACCTCCGTGCCCTGGTAGCAGCGTTCCACTGTCTTTAACTGAGCACGTACGCTTTATAAACGATTCGAATAGATCACCTAGAGTCGCTAGAATAGCAATTGGAATGGTCAAAAGAACAAAATTCATACTCAGTCCAAGAACTATGGCAAAAGTCGAACCACAAACAAAGGTAGACAGAAGTCCTCCAAGAAAACCACTCACAGTTTTATTTGGACTGATACTCTTGCAAAGTCTGACACCACCTATAACGCGTCCGATAAAATAGGCACCCACGTCATTACTAACAACACAGACTATCAACCAAATAAGAATCTCTACATCTTCAACATGTATACCTATGAGCGCTGCATTAGGCAGAATTGCTACAAATAAACCAAGATATCTCAACACAACCCCTCTATCTGCCGTCATATCACGCCATTCCTGATACGAAAGTACCGCTAAAAGCAACACAACTGAGCATACAGCATAACTACCACCGTAGATTGCTAAGGTGCATAAAAGAAGCAGTAATACTGCAGAGAGAACCCTGACCTTCAAATCGCAATAATGTTTCATAGAACTCCCATTAGATAGGCAAACCGCAGCCAAAGGTTAACATAAAAAATACCTGGAACACATACCCAGCTCTGAAACCCCGGTTTAGGTATAAGAACAGAACACCTATGCAAAAACAACACCCCAGAAGTACAGGAAAAGTGTTCCGCGCAGTAGACACACCAACTCTAGATCATGAGAAATAAAATGTAAAAATCTATTTCCCATATTTGCGACACCTAGCTTGATAGGCTTCTATAGCCATCTCCAAATCTTTTTCCGCAAAATCCGGCCAAAGCGTATCACAGAAGTACAACTCCGAATATGAACTCTGCCATAAAAGAAAGTTGCTAAGTCGTTTTTCACCAGCTGTCCTGATAATCAAATCTGGATCAGGCATTCCACCTGTATATAAATAGCTCGCAAATTTCTGTACACTCACTTCCTCAGCTCTGAGGCCATCATTTATCATCCTTGAAGCCGCACTTACGATCTCAGATCTGCCACCATAGTTTATGGCAAGACATAAATGCATACCACTATTATCTGCTGTTCCGGCCTCCAGGTTTTTTATCACCTTCCTTGCGCTTTGATCCAAACCTGTCCGCTCCCCAATGACTTTCACTTTTATATTGGCATCACATAGTTCGTTCAACGCGCTAACACTAGCTTTTTCAAAAATGCTAAAGACAAGACGCACATCATTCGGATTTCTATTCCAATTCTCAGTCGAAAAAAGGAAAAGCGTAAGGTAAGGAATTCCGACATTACAAGACGCTCTTACAATTGAGAATGCCGCCTCGACACCCATCTTATATCCATCGGAGTTACATAAACCTTTTGCCCTAGCCCATCTTACGTTCCCATCCATTATTATGGCAACGTGACCGGGAAGCCCTTTTCCAATCATACCTTTAAAATGTCGGCTTCCTTTTTGCTCACAGCCTCATCAATTCTGGCATCTTCTTCGGAAATAATTTTATCTATTTTCTTGAGCAGAGCATGCATATCATCTTCTGATATCTCCTTCGCTTTTTCCAAAACTTTCACCTTGGAAACAGCATCGCGCCTTATATTTCTAACGGCTACCTTAGCTCTATCACCATACTTTCTGAGGACTTTAACTAGCTCCTTACGACGCTCCTCCGTAAGGTCAGGAACAGGCAAACGCAAGACTGATCCTTCAACTATCGGATTCATGCCGAGATTAGAAGCCAAAATCGCATCTTTTACAGCACCAACTATGGATTTGTCCCATACTTGAACAGACAGCATCTTATTATTGACTACTGAGAGACCAGCAACTTGATTCAAGCGCAGCTTACCCATGTGGGTTGATACGATCACGCCATCCAAAATACTTACACTAAGAGACCCTGACCTAATACCTTTCAAATCAGAGAGAAACACCTCATGCGAAGAACGGAGCCTGTCATTCGTTTCCTTGATTACATCTTCCATCATATCCAAAAAACATCTTAACTCATTCACCTTCTATGGTACTGTAGCCACGCTGTTTATTGATCACCTCATAAAACGCCATTTCGCTATCCAATGAAAAGATTACCACCGGCATGTTATTATCTCGCGCAATTGAGACAGCTGAAGAATCCAATACCCTCAGCTTTTTAGAAAGCACATCTGTGTAGGAAAGACTAGTTATTCTCTGCGCATTAGTGTTTGTTTTGGGATCATCAGAATATATTCCATCCACAAGTGTACCTTTAAGCATTACTTCACATCCCATTTCGACAGAACGGAGTACCGCAGCTGTATCGGTTGTGAAAAATGGATTGCCTGTTCCCGCTGCAAATATTACGATCCGGTTTTTCTCCATGTGACTGATTGCTTTCTGACGTATATAGGGTTCACATATAGACCTCATAGGAATAGCAGACTGCACCCTCGAAACTACACCCAAGTTATTTATTGCACCTTGTAAAGCAAGGGCATTAATAACAGTTGCAAGCATCCCCATATAGTCACCAGTAGCTCTGTCTATATTCGGAAGACCACTACTTCCTCTGTAAATATTTCCACCACCAACAACAAGGCACACCTGTATACCCATCTCATGCACTCTCTTTATGCCTCTAGCAAGCATATCGATGACCTCACCATCATGAACAGAAAGACCACGTGCAGCTAATCTCTCCCCCGAGATTTTTAGCAGAACCCTCCGCATAAAAGCTCAACCAGCATCTCCAAGAACAAACACTTCATACCAGACAACACTAATCTTAGTTGAAGATTCCATTTCTTTGTCAGAAATATATTGCCTTACGGACCTCTCAGGATCTGAAAATAGAGGCTGTTCTAGAAGGACAACTTTCTTATAGAATTTACTCACTTTGCCAGCAACAATTTTTTCAGCAATCGAAGCGGGCTTTCCCTCGACCTCCACGTTGTATTTTTGCTTTTCAGATTCAAGAAGCTCCGCTGGTATACCAGCAACATCGATTGCCTGTGGGCACTCGGACATTACCTGAATAGCGATATCCTTTGCGACAGAAGAAAGAAAAGAAGGGTCGGCCTCCGATGCCAGCGCAACTGCAACACCTATCTTACCAAGATTTTCGACATACTTGTTGTGAACATAAACACCCAACAAACCATTCTGGGGGACCTCGTAAGCAACGCATCTGGAGAGAATTATGTTCTCCCTAAAAACTGCAATTTGCTCCACTATTGCGTCGCGGACTTTCTGACCTCCTGGTAACAAAACATCAAGACACTCATCAACAGACTTGGCTTTAGCAGCACACGCAGCTTCAAGCACCGACTGTGCAAATTGCTGAAATTTCTCATTACGTGCAACAAAGTCTGTCTCGCAATTCATCTCAAGCATTATCCCAAACTTTCCAGAAGAAAGGGCCCCAACGACACCATCTCGAGCACCTCTATCGGCCTTCTTCGCAGAAACCGCATGCCCCAATTCCTTTAGAATTTCCTTTGCTTTAACAAGATCACCCTGCGCTTCGGTCAGAGCCTGCTTGCAATGAACCAATCCAGCAGAAGTCTCCTTTGACAAACTCTTCAGATCTTCCAAGCTTATCTTACCCATTTGAAATTACACCGTCCTATACATCAACCTTTATTTTCGGAAAGCTTAGGTGCATCCACACTGTCCTGTTTCTCTAATTCTGTAGAAACCCTTCGTTTCTGCAAAGCCCCTTTATCAGCACCTATACGGATAGAAGCTCCTTTTTTCTGCTCATCCGAGTGAGAAACCTTAGCAGCTTTTTCATCTGTTTTATCATCTAACTCCTTACTTTGTTTCCTTTGAAGCTCGCTTTCTATACCCACCAGAACCGCATCAGCAACCAAGCTGCAATAGTATTCTATGCACCTTAAAGAATCATCATTTCCAGGAATCGAGTAAGTTATCTTGCTCGGATCGCAGTTGGTATCAACAACCGCAACCACAGGAATACCAAGTTTCCACGCTTCTTCGACTGCTATGTGTTCTTTTTTCGGGTCGATTACAAAAACAATACTAGGTAAACCACCCATTTTCCTTACACCACCAAGATACTTTTCTATCCTCTCTCTCTTTCTGTTGATGCTGAGTCGCTCTTTTTTGCTTAACACATCACCTTCTTGCTCAAGCAGTTTCTCATAGTGAACAAGCTTTTTTACGGACTTAGAAACGGTATTCCAATTGGTGAACATTCCACTAGGCCACCTAAGATTAACATAATGCTGACCACACCTCGTCGCTTCTTCTTTGATTATTTCGCAGGCCTGCATTTTTGTTCCGACGAATAACACCCTACCTGAATTCGCAGCGACATCACTTATTGCCTTAAGAGCTGCCCTAAGCATTGGCACAGTCTTTTGCAAATCCA
Organism: Neorickettsia findlayensis; assembly: GCF_009856525.1. Classification (NCBI taxonomy): domain Bacteria; kingdom Pseudomonadati; phylum Pseudomonadota; class Alphaproteobacteria; order Rickettsiales; family Anaplasmataceae; genus Neorickettsia; species Neorickettsia findlayensis. The sequence continues at coordinate 840,800 of NZ_CP047224.1, forward strand.
CTATATGGGTCTTGGCATTGCTTGTACCGTATATGTAGGAAACCATCTTCGGATTCCAAAAGCGCGTCTTATGGCCCAAGTGCGCACCAACCTCAAAAAGGTTTTTTACCGTTACTCTGTCAAATATAGACTGCATTCTATTCCGGTTCTCAAATGTCCAACTAGTTTATTCCTGGAGTTAAGGTTAGTATAGAAAAATTCCCTTATCAAGAGAAGGAACCCACAAACCAGTAGATAGAACAAGAAATGCAAAAAAGAATCTTCAACGTCCTTTTTGGAGTACTTGAGTTTTGGCATTCCCATGTTTTCTAAATTAAATCGTAATGGAAAAAGATTTTGTAAACGAAATATTTTCTTCAGTATCACAAAGATATGACCTGATGAATGATATAATGAGTGTCGGTATACACAGACAGTGGAAACGCAACTTCGTGAAATCGATTGGCTTACTCCCGAATCAGCGTGTACTCGATATGGCTGCTGGAACGGGAGATATCACACTACGTCTCTTAAAGACACACATTGCTGCCAAAATAGTACTGTGTGACAAAAATCATGAGATGCTAGAAATAGCAAAGGACCGCTTACTTGATGAAGGTTATGTGAGCTTAGAGGTAGTCTCAGCGGACGCAGCGCAGTTACCGTTTGAAGATTGCAGTTTCGACCATTACGTTGTTGCATTTGGTGTGCGCAACTTCTCTGATATTGAGAAATCTCTAGCAGAAGCTTATAGGGTCCTAAAACCAGGTGGAAAGTTTTCCTGTTTAGAGTTCAGTAAGGTAGAGAACAAGTGTATGAATTTATTATACAATTTTTACTCACGTACCTTTATTCCATGGATAGGAGAAAAAGTAACGCAAAATAAGCAAGCTTATACATACCTGATCGATAGTATTAAAGAATTTCCCGACGCGGAAGGCTTTCGTGAAATTATTCGTGGTACAGGATTCGGAAGAATCAAATACAGGAAAGAAACGTTTGGAGTAGTAGCAATTCACACAGCAACAAAACTGTAAGGTCCTAAGCAAGTTTCCTAAGTATGTAATTGGAAAAGACATCAACACAAATGCTAATAATGGTTTGATAACATTGTTCTACAGTGGAAATACTTGTCTTGTTTATTTGAGATTAGAAACGTCTGCAACTACAAATCAGGTAGTTACTTACCTGTTGATTTCTTTTCCTGAATCTATCCATACATTATTGCCAGAGGCAGCATAAGCTAGCTAATTCACACGGGGAGTTTCCAGATTCATCCACAAGATTGAGTATTATCTTAACCGTGTCAGAAATCTCCTGTAGGATAGACAAACTTCCTTCTCAGGTTGCGACTATGCATTTTACCTAGAAAAACACACATTTTTTCAGAAATTTTAGAAAAGCTTATATCAGCTCACTAAAATTCTAGAAACTTCTGCAAACGCATAGATCTATCCCGACGTTTGCAGAAGTACACCGTTACACCATTCGTAGATCCTCTGAAAACCCCATCAGCTTGCCAAAATTTTGACAAATTCTGCAAAAGGATAGATAATTCCCGGTGTTTTCAAAAGCACGTCTTTATGCCAGTAAAGATACTAATGCCGGCGCTCTCGCCAACAATGAAGGAAGGTACACTTGCAAAATGGCTAGTGAGTGAGGGTGCAAAAGTAGAAGCAGGACAGGTAATAGCGGAAATAGAAACTGATAAAGCCACTATGGAGTTTGAAGCTGTAGACGAGGGAGTTCTAGGCAAAATACTCATCCCGGCAAAGACTGCAGGCGTAAAGGTAAATGAGCCAATAGCTGTTCTGCTAGACGATGGTGAGGGCAATAAAGAACTGGAGGAGTTTCTATCCGAAATAGACAAACCCACTGTCACCGACGATAAACCAAAAACACCAAATGAAGATAAAATAGAAAATAATCTCGCTAGTCCGCCAGATGCGAGGCAACAGGATAGGATAGTTGCAACTCCGCTTGCAAAAAAGATTGCATCCATCAATAGTATTGACTTATCACTTGTCGGAAGCGGGAGCGGCCCTAACGGTAGAATCGTAAAAAACGACTTGCTCAAGTTACTCGATAATAGTCCACAAGCTGAAATGCGCGGACATTGCACCGAAACCAGTATACCTGTTTCTCCGATGCGGCGTGTGATAGCACAAAGACTCGTGGAATCAAAGCAAAATGTTCCTCATTTTTACCTTTCCGTAACTTGCTATTTGCAGCATCTGCTATCAGCCAAGAAAAAATTCGAGGACTGTTTGGAAAAAAGAGTCACAGTTAACGATTTCGTTATAAAGGCGTGTGCCTTTGCTTTGCATAAGAATCCGGCGATGAATGTGTCGTGGGAAGGGGATTTTATTAGGCAGAATCAAACTATTGATATATCAGTTGCTGTTGCCATCGCGGACGGGCTTATTACACCTATAATCTTCTCGGCAGATAAGCTTTCGCTTGCATCTATTTCAGAGAAAGTTAAGGAATTAGTAGGTAAAGCAAAGATGGGTACGCTCCAACCGCGGGAATTCCAGGGTGGATCTTTCACTGTTTCCAACCTCGGCATGTATGGCATAGATGAGTTTACAGCGATAATCAATCCACCTCAGGCAGCAATCCTTGCCGTAGGTACAGCACGAAAGGTTCCAACTGTTTTTGGTGATGAGATTGTAGTTAGTGATGTCGTGACGCTAACATTATCTTGTGATCATAGGGTTGTCGATGGAGCAGTGGCAGCAAGGTTTATGCAATCCCTTAAAAAGGCAATAGAAGATCCTGTAATAATGTTATAATACCGCCTTGTAACCATAGAATTCCAAGTGAAACGTTTGCAGCAGGATTTACACAGTTTCTTACAAATCAAGCGAGGGTCACGTGGTTGGATATCGTTGTGCTGGTCTGTAGACGCAGGATCTGCCCATAGCAAGTGAGCCTTATGCAATCAAAAAAGGAACTAAAAGAAAAAGAATATAGAAACGATATTTTTCACAGAATACATGCATAAGATAGCAGAGGTCTGCATCATCGCAGGTTCAGATTCTATAGGTGGGGCCGGACTACAGGCGGACCTTAGAGTCGCTGCATTACTGGGATGTAGTGCATCGAATGTTGTCACGTGTATTACAGCTCAAGACTTGAAGGGCGTACATGCAATTCAGCATTTATCTGGGGAAATCGTGTCAAAGCAATTAGCTTGTGCACTCTCTAGAAAACCAAAGACAGTAAAAATAGGAATGTTGGGTAACAGTGAAATAGCACTGGCCATCTATGATATTTTGAAAGATACTGGGATCCCAATTGTACTGGATCCTGTTTTGATATCTACTTCAAATTCCAAGCTCGCTGATGAAGGTGCAATCGAGGTGTTACTCAGAAAGCTTCTCTCTATCTCATACTTGGTTACTCCCAATCTCTTTGAAGCCGGTACCCTATCGGGAAGTAAAGTCTTTGATTCTGAATCCGCAAAAATTGCCGCGTCGAGAATCCTTGAACTAGGTGCAAAAAACGTCCTTGTAAAAGGAATTCACGTCAAGAAAGGTAAGATCATGGATTTACTCATTTCACAGGAGGGAACTACCACGGAATTTCAGAACGAAGTAATAGGGGTAAATATAACTCACGGCTCGGGGTGTAGGTTATCCTCAGCGATTGCATGTTACATGTCAATCGGTAAATCCTTAAGAGAATCAATTCATCTTGCTTCAGATCTTCTGAGAAACGAGATTGCTCGCATGAAGATTTTATACAGCACTGATACTTAATCGGAGAAGTGCGCTCGCATGCTTTTTGCCTCCATGATGTCGTGTCTGGTCACCGAAGCTGCCAATGCTAGCGCATCGTACAAATCTGAGTATTTTGATAAGCAAGAATCCAACCCAAGCAGTTGTTCTACCATGTACTTAACCTGAGCTTTAGTAGCACGACCATTCCCCGTCACACGTTTTTTGAGAACACTGGGAGCGAATTCGATTATACAGAGACCCTTCAGGGCTAGTGTAAGTATCAGAGCACCTCGACAATAAGCCAAGTTAAGCGAAGAATACGGGTTGCTGTTAACAAATACCTTCTCTAAAACCGCAATAGATGGACCCGCTTTCTCAATCACGTCACTGATACCATGATGAATCTTTTCCAACCTGGAAGAAAGCTTCTCATGAGAAGCTGTTTCTACTACTCCAGAGTCAATATAACGCATATTACACGGACCATCGTACTCCACTAGAGCCCAACCCGTACGAATGAGACCCGGATCAACACCTAATGCTACATAGCTCATCGAACAGGAAAATTCTTTTCAAATACCATAAAACACTTACAAGGAGACACGCATACAATAACCTCATGCTAAAAAGAAAACAGGCAACTTTTAAAAGTATTTTTGCGCTTCCACGACTAATTTTCTTGTTGCAGCAAGCGAATTTTCGAACATCCTTCTCTCATCAGGATCTAAATCAAGCTCGATCACACGCTCTACACCACTTGATCCTATAATAACTGGTATACCAGAAAAGACATCATCCTCTACTCCATACCTACCCTTCATCGTTACAGAGCACACGAGTGTTTTTTTCTGATCCAACAAATATGCTTCTGCCATTTCCAGTGCAGACGCAGCGGGAGTATAGTAGGCTGAACCAGTCTTCAAGAGGGCAACTATCTCGGCACCACCACTACGAGTACGTTCAATAATTGAGTCCACCTTATCCTTCGTTAGAAAACCCGCACTGACCAACTCAGGTAGACTCATACCAGAAACCGTAGAGTGTCTAAACAGGGGAACCATAGAATCACCGTGACTACCTAACACTAGTGATTTAACATCCGCTACTGAAACATCTAGCTCTTGCGCAAGAAAAAAATTCATTCTGCTCGAATCGAGGACGCCAGCCATACCAACGATCCTATCAGGATTAATTTCGGCTGCCTTGTAAAGGACCCAAACCATTACATCTAGTGGGTTAGTCACAACTATTACAAATGCCTTCGGGGCAAGCTTTTTTATTTTTTCCCCTACTTCTTTCATAACGACAGCATTTACATCAACTAGTTCTTCACGTGTCATGCCAGGCTTCCGTGGAATACCAGCAGTTATGATAATTACTGAGGAACCTTTGATTCTTTCCATATTGGCACTGCCATTAATCTTCATTGTGTAGCCAATGAGTGGAAGAGCCTGTGAAACATCTAATGCTTTACCCCTTGCGAGGTCTCCGTTAACATCAATTAATTCGATCTCTGAAGCTAACTTCTTCGAGGCTATCAAATACGCCAAGGTCCCACCAATATTGCCAGCACCAATTAAACTCACTTTCATTTGAACCCACTCCTATCACCCAACTACACCAATTCTAAAACAGAAGTCCATCAATACATAGTTCCCATACACAGCCTCTATTTGATGACATTCTCATTGTGTCGGTCTCCTAATGAAACTTACGCTCGGCGCCATATTTACGCGTTATCATAAACGGATTTTTTCAGTAGTACTTCAATCACGTTCATTTCACTGCGAAATTTACATTCAGTGACATACTTGTTAGAGTGAAGGAAAGCTCAAAGTGAAGGATCCTACATGCAAAAATACGCAAAGATACTTCTGTTACCACACGGCAAAGATTTAGAACTACCAAAATATGCAAGCAAGGGAAGTTCAGGATTAGATCTTCGTGCAGCTATAGAAAAGAGCATGGTCTTGAAACCTGGAATGTTTGAGCTAGTCCCTACAGGCATTTGCATCGAACTACCCGAGGGATTAGAAGCGCAGATAAGACCACGCTCAGGTCTCGCAGCAAAGTTTGGTGTAACGGTTCTTAATAGTCCCGGCACTGTAGATCAGGACTATAGGGGAGAAATAAAAGTCTGTTTAGTAAACCTGTCTAAGAATGAATTTACTATCAACAGGGGCGATAGGGTAGCTCAAATGGTAATAGCAAAAGTACAACAAATACTGCTAATAGAAGCAGGAGAAATCGGGGAAACAGAAAGGGCTTCCGGGGGTTTTGGATCAACTGGGACTCAGTAAGGTTGTGGTGACCAAACTGGCATTGAGTCTAGATTAGTTCAAAGGCCAGATGGAGTCGTTAAGTAAGCAACTTAAAAGAGAGGCTGGTCGAATTCGAAGGTTTCATCTGAAACAAATAAGGATGGTAATATGGATATTTCTATTCCGGTCATCTATGATCATTTAGCGCCCTTCTGTATGATCCCACCTGTTAAACATCTCGGCGAAAGCTATGTCATCTCCCAAATACTCCAAGATGGAGTGACTATAAATATCGGACGAATTAATTTATCATTTCCCTGGGAGTAGTGCGTATGTCGACCATAATACCGGTAAATCTAGAGCAGGAACTGAAATCCTCTTACCTTTCTTACGCAATGAGCGTAATTATAAACAGGGCCATTCCCGATGTACGAGACGGACTGAAGCCTGTACATAGGAGAATTCTGTATTCTATGAATGAGCTTTCTTTCTATTGGAACAAGCCCTATAGAAAGTCGGCTAGGGTAATCGGTGAGGTTATTGGTAAATACCACCCGCACGGTGATAGTGCTATATATGATGCTCTGGTTCGTATGGCACAGAACTTTTCCCTACTCGTACCGTTGATAGATGGGCAGGGAAACTTTGGTTCTGTAGATGGCGATCCAGCTGCAGCAATGCGCTACACAGAAGTACGTCTGGAGTACATATCTAAGTTTCTACTCGACGATCTATATGAAAACAGCGTGGACTTCCGTTCAAACTATGATAATTCAGAAACGGAGCCTGTTGTTCTGCCAGCAAAATTCCCAAATATCCTGGTCAATGGAACAGCCGGGGTAGCAGTCGGAATGGCAACGAATGTACCAACTCATAATCTATCCGAAGTAATAGAGGCATGTAAGTTGTACTTAGAAGACAATAACGTAACAACTGACGAACTCCTAAAAGTTATAAAAGGCCCTGACTTCCCTACAGGGGGATTGATTATCGGCGAGGAAGGAATAAAAGCATCTTTTGAAACCGGTAGAGGCTCCATTATCATACGGAGCAAGACACATTTCGAAGAAACTGAAACAAGAAAAGCAATTATCGTCGATGAGCTCCCGTACCAGGTTAATAAAGCAAAGTTAATAGAAAACATAGCTCTTTTGGTGAAGGAAAAGAGACTTGATTCAATCAGTGATCTGAGAGACGAGTCAAACAAGGAAGGAATACGGGTCGTAATAGAACTAAAAAGGGGTGCTTCATTTGAAGTGGTTCTGAACCAACTTTTCCAGATGACGCAGCTTCAGACATCGTACAGCACGAATATGATGCTTCTTGACAACATGAAGCCTACTCTGATGTCTCTTAGGGACATCTTGGCAGCCTTCATTGCTCACAGAAAGGAAGTAATCTCGAGACGAACAGAGTTTAGACTCGCCAAGGCTAGAGAAAAGGCTAACGTTCTGGTCGCGCTGTATGTAGCAATTCTCAACATTGATGAAGTCGTACGTATTTTAAAATCCTCCGGAGATAACGAGACTGCAATAAAAGCACTTTGCGCTAAACACTGGGCTATAGACGAAGAACTTGAGCTACTTGTAGAAACTATCTCAAACATTAAGCTTCTGAACAGAGAATACAAACTCAGCACAGCGCAGTCTAAGGCAATCTTGGAAATGAAAATGCAACGTATAACCAACACTGAGAAAGGTCAATTGGTTGCCGAGATTCATGCCGAAATGAACATCGTCAAAGAATGTGCTTCAATACTGGGAAATGAGGCTGTTTTGATAAATGTAATAGTGCAGGAACTGAATGAAATAAAGGCGAAGTACCCGCAAGCACGGAAGAGTGTTATTTTAAAAAATGTCAATGCCGTGTATGCAGAAGAGGACCTTATCGAACGCGAGCAAGTCGTTGTCACAGCAACATATTCTGGGTATATAAAGCGTGTCCAAATCTCAAATTACAGGGTTCAGAGAAGAGGAGGAAAGGGCCGTATCGCACAAAACATAAAATCTGAGGATCAGTTGGCACAGATTTTTGTTCTCAGTACGCACGATGAAATACTCTTCTTCTCCAGTAAAGGTAAAGTCTATAAGTTAAAGGCTTACAAGTTGCCTATAGGCGAACCTCAATCGCGTGGAAGAGCTTTGGTGAACATTTTTGATCTTGCTGATGATGAATCTATTACAAGTATTCTTCCTTTGAAAAATTCCGATGCTGAGAACTTAATATTCTTGACTGCCCAAGGAAAGGTCAAACGCAACTCTATGAGTGACTTTGCCTATGTCCCAGCAAATGGAAAGGTAGCTATCAAACTCAACGATAACGACGCGTTAATATCTGTCAAAACTGCTCAGAATGAAGATTGTATTTTTATTTCTACCAAGGACGGAAAATGCATAAGGTTCTTGGTTGAAGATTTGAGAGTCCTTAAGAGTAGGAGTTCCGAAGGTGTAAAAGCTATAACTTTGGGAAAAGATGATAACGCTATCTCCCTTTCAATACTGAATAAGCGGATTCTTTCACCGGAAAACAAAGCTGAGTACATGAAAACGAAGTTCCTCGAGAGAATCCAAAATCCCGAAAATCATGAAGAACAGTTTGTTCTTACAGTTACTGAAAATGGTTATGGCAAAATCACATCAAGTTATGAATATAGGATAACAAACCGAGGAGGCGTCGGGATAATTAACATATCGACTTCTGAACGCAACGGTAAGGTTGTCTCGAGCTTCAAGGTAACGCTTAGTAACCATATAATGCTTGTTACAAACAGAGGACAAGTCATAAGAATAGAAGCAAGCAACATCCCGGTTCTTGGGCGTAATACACAGGGTGTACGCCTATTCTCAATAAGGGCTGAGGAAAGAGTTGCTTCGGTAACAGAGGTAGAAGAGGTGGAAGAGGAAGATTCCGAAATAAATGAAAATTGTCAAAATGATAGTTAACACGAAATCCTTATTTCACTAGGTAGGTACGGAAATTGAGGGTCAAAAGATAGATAGGAGTTATTGAAACACGTGAAGGGCTTATATTGTCTCATAGGTCTGTACAGAAAAAATGGAAGGTAAAGATCTACGGGATTGCTGAAATGTATGAAAGCTTTGTTCGATGATTAGGTCTGACTAGATGTAATTTATTGTATTTAGGATATCAGACTTTTCCCCCCAATTTGGACTCACCCTCACAAATACTGATAGGTGCACCTTCTTTCCGGGAAAAAGGTTAGCCATCTCTCTCTCGGAAGATTTTCTGATAGTACCAATTGTCTTCCCGCAAGAGCCTATTACGATCATTTTATGTGATTCACTCATTACATGGAGTACTTGCTTGATCTTTACAGTTTTATCAAGAATTTCAATATTTTCCGTTTCTACAGTCAGTGAGTAAGGAAGTTCTTGATGTAGTCTGATAAATAACTTCTCCCGGAGAATTTCAGAAAGATTAAACTCAAGAGGCATATCGGTCTCATCTTCTTCATCAAAATACCAAGGTCCTGGCTGAGCCGATCTAAGAAGGTAGTCCATGAGATCATCAATTCCACTACCTTTGAGAGCAGAAATCATGAATGTCTTATCAAAATGGCCCAAGCTGTTTAGTTCTTGTGCAACTGCTAGTAACCTTGGTTTTTCCACAAGATCTATTTTATTCATTACCAGTACCAACTTGCCATTAGCTTTCCTGAGTATATCCTTTGTACTATCCGAGACGGGGCGCCTTGGATCGATTATCAAACAAAAAATATCTGTCCCAGCGAATGCTCTCCAGGCGTTTTTCACTATGACCCTTTCGAGCTGACATCGCGGAATAAAAATCCCAGGAGTATCAACGAAAACCAATTGAACATCACCTTTTGTGTATATACCTCTGATTCTCGTTCTTGTAGTCTGTACTTTATGTGTAACCGCAGATATCTTGCTTCCAACCATGGCATTCAATAATGTGGACTTACCAACATTACTGTTCCCAATGAGAGAGACAAAAGCAGAGCGAGTACGAAAATTTTCTCCCATCTGAGGACAATCGCTGCTATTACATTCGGAACTACTCATTGGGAATTTTCGAAAAGGGAACCTCTATAACAGAATACATGCAAGCCGGCAGAAATCCGACCTAACTCACCCAATTGTAGCAATAATTCTGTCTAGATCATCTACCCCTTCGAGATTCAATGTTGTCACATGTGGGTTCATTCGAGATAGCATTCTGCTCAAAACGTTGCCTGATCCTACTTCTATGAAAGTTTTTACACCTGTTTCTATTGAAAAAAGCATGCTCTCCCTCCATCGTACGCAGCTTGTGATTTGCTGCACTAGAAGCTCCTTTATTTTTTGAACCTCTGTTACTGGACTCGCTGTAACATTCGACACGATTGGAACAGAAGGTGTAACAATTTCTACATTATCTAGGGCAGCTCTTACTGGCATAACGGCACGCTGCATCAACTTACAGTGAAACGGCGCACTCACCTTCAACCGCACCACACGCTTTATACCTTTTTGTTTTGCATACTCTTCGATCTTTTCTATCTCAGTAGTCAAACCGCTAACAACAACCTGTTCATTACTGTTGTCATTCGAAATTTCACAGTTTACTTTTGACTCCACTATGAGATTCTGTGCCTCCTCAAAAGTTACCTTAATCAGAGCAAGCATGCCACCTTCACCCATGGGCACAGCTTCTTGCATCGACTTTCCTCTAATTTTTAAAACTTTGGCAACTTGAGAAATCGTAATAGCACCAGACGCACACAATGCAGTATATTCGCCAAGTGAATGTCCAGCTAAGTACTCGGACAACTCCGAAACACTTTTTCCAGACTCCGACAAAAGAACCTTAAGTGCCGCCATAGAAGTCGCCATAAGTGCGGGTTGAGCGTTCTCGGTATTCGAAAGTATATGTTCCGGTCCCTCAAACATTACTTTTGATAACTTCATACCCAGAGATTCATCGACTTCAGAAAAAACCTCACGGGCAACTGAGAAATTCTCATATAAACTTTTGCCCATACCGACACGCTGAGAACCTTGTCCGGGAAACAAAAACATCTTCATAGAGACTTTAAATAGGATCTGATTTGCAATACCAAAACTTATACCCTCCAGAAATGGCAGTCAAATTTAGATGAACTTCATTCTTTTTCTGCCTCCCGAATCTTTGCCAAGATTCTTTGAGCTTCTTCCATTTTGTTCTCATCTAGATCAGAAGAATGAATCATTCGTCGATACTCTTCTCGGAGTTCGTCGCGCCATAATTGTTTCTGCAGTCTATCCCATAAAAAGATTGCTTTTTCTATGTTATCCGGAAGTGAAGCTAAATCACTCAGAAGCTTATAAGATGCTTCTGTCTCTCTGTCTGCAAGCAACGCATTTTTAAGAGATGCACCACTAATATCACCTGAGGTGTTGATCAACTGCACTATGAAAGATTGGAGTTTCACATGTTGCGGGTCGCTTAGTTTTAACAAAGAAAAATATTCTTCACGATCACCGCTCCGAAGAACTTCTGGAAATTTTATAACTATTTTTAGCAATAAGACTTTCTTATCTACGTGTGTACTAGCCGAAGAAGAAAGTTTTTTAATATCTACAAAACGCGTGGCGTCTTCGCTATCCCTACATGGGGAAATAAAATTACGCTGACGAAGACTCCTTTTAAGTAAAAAGATTTGCTGCTGAAAAAAATCTTGAAAATGTTTTCTAATTTTATAGTCCTTTACGTTTATCAGATATTTTTCTAAGATCTTTTCCAACTCTATAAAGTCCTCTGGCGAACTGCATTGCCTCCCGTATTTAGCTAAAAAGAATATTGTATCAGATAAACTTCTGGCACCATCTAAAACACGCTGAAATGCAGCTCTATCACTTCTCACAAGATCATCGGGATCTTTACCTATGGGTAAGAAAGAGAAAGTAGTTTTTATCTCTAGAGAATTTATGAACTCATCCATGATGAGCTCTACTACCCTACCAGCAGCTTTTATTCCAGCATTGTCACCATCAAAACAAAATATTAGGTTTCTCTTTAATCGGTTTAGTAGTTTAAGATGATGTGACGTTATAGACGTTCCTAAAATACCCAAAACACTCTTATACCCAAATTGATAGAGAGATATAACATCCATATATCCCTCTACTAGTATAATGGGTTCTTCAGAATTCTTCGGGATTTTATCAATGTTATAAAGCACTTCACTCTTTTTGAAAAAGTCCGTTTCACAAGAGTTTATGTACTTCGGTAAAATACCCTCTTTTACAACCCTACTTCCAAATCCAATTACTTTTCCCTGTATATTGTTTATTGGAAAAACCAGTCTATCTCTGAAGTAACATCTACCCAGTTTATCAAGGACTCCAGAACTTTTAATCACAGTGCTAGGAAAATTCTTGGTTTTGTTGATGAAGGAGGTCAAATTAGAAGGACAATAACCCAACTTAAATTCAGAAATCACATCATCATCTAGACGGTTCCTTATGTAATAACTCGCTTCTTGAGCGACTTTAGAGTTCAAATTATTACAAAACCAATCCCTTAACTCTTCTAGAAATTGAAATACTTGGATAAATTTTTCCGTCCCAGAATTTTTCTTGTCTATTTTTATTCCTATGCTAGAAGCCAACTCTTCAACAGCTTCATTCAGATCTAATCGCTTTGTTAGGGAAACAAAATCTATAACGTCGCCACTTTTACCACAACCAAAACAATAAAAGAATCTACCTTTATCATTCACCGAGAACGAAGGTGTCTTTTCCTGATGGAATGGACATTTTCCAACAAGTCTAGATCCAACCCTTTTGAGTTTAACTGTCCTACTGACAACCTCGGAAACAGGAATCCTTTCTTTAATTAGTTCTATGTATTTTTTTAACACAGAGACAAAACACTCAACCTAAGAAACAAATAGGAAGTTCCTCATATTCTATCACCAAGAACAACAAAGGCTATTGCATAGTCACCATCATCACTAAGAGAAATTTGGGAATTCCGAAGCATCCTGTCTTTAAAGTAAATGAACGGTTTTCCTTTACAATTATTCCTTACCGAGATCTGTTTAATTGCTAGGCCTATACCGTGCCCTCGGGCTTTTATTATTGCTTCTTTTGCAGCAAAACGTTTTGCCAAATATGAGATCATACCCTTCCCACGGTGCGCTTCGGCTTCTTTTATTTCGTTCATGTCGAAAAATCTCAAAAGAAATTTTTGTTGATAAAGTTCTAGCACTTTCTCGATGCGAGATAGTTTTACAATATCGACTCCTATGCTAGTTTTTTTCTTCATCTATTGAGAATTGCCCGAATCCATAATATTTTTTGTTTTGACCATACTGTTGTGCTTAAGACATGAAAATGAAAAACCCGATAGTTGGTAAAAAAAAGGACGAATGTTCTGGCATTTTGCAGATTTAAGACTCTCTGTTAGACTTAGCCAAAATACTAACACGCATGAAAAAGTTGATAAATGATGAACTAGAAGACAAAACTGATGAAAGTTCTTCGGATGCCCGTTATAGGGCAAGGATAACAGAACAGCAACAGAGTCATTTAGAAGAGTTAAAAAAGTTACAGGAAAGTTTCAAAGAGAAGACTGAGTCCGTAAATGGCTTCAGATGTCACGAAGACTTCGTCTCTGGTGTAAGTGAAGAAGACGAATTAAAGATTGAAGAAAAAGTAGAAGTATCTAGAAAGAAGGGAATTTTCAGAATAGTTGCTGATAAGTTCTCTCTTGCTGTTCGTCCATCCACTTGGGCGAAAGTCATATCAGGTCTTAGGAGTTTGTTTGGTGGAAAATCCGTCGACGAACTTCTCTTAGAAATAAAGACTGGAAACAAGACGATTAAGTCTCTTCTTGCTCTTCTGAAACACAAGGAGAAACTTTCTTTGCAAATTAGGATAGCATCTCTATTAAGAGAAATCACGCTTGGTAGGAGCATAGGTAGAGAGCCACTGAATAGAATTTTGGCTATCCAAAGTAGCCTGATTTCAAACCTCAGTGCAGCAGTTAGAGAAAGTTCTGGAAGAGCAGACGTACAATCGCTTTTGGTCTATCAGCACCAGGCTTTATCACAATCCAGGTTCCTTGCTACGCAAGTTGTCAAAGATATACAAGTTTCGCATTCGGCTATCCAAAGCCAAGTCAAATCGTATGACCCAAGAAGTGAGTGTCCTCCTAGTTTATTTCCCGCGTATTACGTGTTTAATAGTACTTACTCTAGTACATGGGTAAACGACCTACAGATTCTAAAAGGTGTAAATATATCGGCCACCCTAAAGAATCTCCTATCCGAAGTCAAGAACAGAATAATTGCAATTTTTCGCATGGAGGTTTTAGGCTCGACCACGGTTGGCATGCAGATGCAAACAATAATAGCTTCTGGTACCGGAGGATCAGGAAATTCTTTAAACCAAGATCATACTATTCAACACAGGCACATTTTTGAGCAACAGTCCCACAGTCATGGAAAGGGATGCCCTTGTTGCAGTTCTGTACTCGAGACGAGTCAATCACTACGATTCTCCTACTCAGCGTCTGCTGTAGCGTTAGGAGGACCAGCTTGTATTCTCTCTTCAGCGCAGTGCAACCTAGCTACGGGAGCAGGCACACAGATACAGGTCTAGCAATTTTTTAAGCAACTACATGAGTATAAGTCTAGTGAAATCTTCCGTATTTGGAGATAAAACGCCGGTGGATATTATCAAAAAACATCCTAAATGCTCTTCCCATAGGCTTAGCGGTCTCAGATTTTAAATCCTACTGTGATCAGTAAATGGTTTACACCAGCATCATGACAACATAGCAAGGACAGGAATGGCTCTTTTAATTTTCCCCTATGACACACAAGCAAGATAAAAGGAACCAATGCTGAGTTATCTACACCCCTAATCACACCAAAACAAGCATAGAAACGGTACTATTTTTCTACATCGAAATAAAGTTAGGTTTAAAATCTATCCTCAAATAGGAGAACGTATAAATCCAGCTTTTCAGACTTAGTCGATTACAGAAATTACATCCCCTCATATGTAGGTAATGCAAATGCTAATTGAAACTTTCCTGTGAAAGAAATATGATTTACCAGCCCTAAATGGGCTCGATCCTGTATTTCCCCGTGCAGAAATGATACAAACACCAATTCTAACTCCTCTCTCTATAAGAAGAATATCCAACTATAGTTATAGGACTCTCTTAGCTCTCGAAAAGAAACACATACATGAATCAAAAATAATGAGGACTACTTTACGATTGGAAGAGTAATACCAGCTTGACCCATATATTTACCTTTCGCATCTTTATATGAAATGTCACAATCGGCGCTACCCTTTAGAAAAATCATCTGACACACACCTTCGTTTGAGTAAATTTTTGCCGGTAATGGTGTTGTATTGGAGAACTCAAGTGTAACATGACCTTCCCATTCGGGTTCAAGTGGTGTTACATTTACTATTATTCCACATCTAGCATACGTAGACTTCCCCAAACAGATTACTATAACATCACGTGGAATTCTAAAATATTCGACCGTGCACCCAAGTGCAAAACTGTTTGGTGGGATGATACAGAAATCTCCTGTTTTTTCTATAAGTGCCGATTCATCAAAGTTTTTTGGATCAACTTGCGAAACTGAAAGATTCGTAAAGATCTTGAATCTATTCGATACTCTCGCGTCATATCCATACGAAGAAAGCCCGTAGGAAATTACACCGCTGGAGATTTTAGACGATACAAACGGTTCTATCATCCTAGATTCTAAGGCCTTGGACTTTATCCATCGATCATGCATTACGGGCATTTTAAGGCTTGAAGCTCCCAGAACTAACTTAACACTTATACATCAATATAAGTAAAACCTCTATATAAAACTGGATTTATGCAGCTCACACAAATTCTACATTGAATAGCAGCTCTCTTTTTATCAAGATCAACTCCAAGCACTAGCAGGAAAATCGTTTTCAACAGCAAAATACTGAACCTGTAACTTCAGAACGTTGAATTTACACCTTCAGAAGATTGAAGCTGTGACTTTTTTCAAAAAATGTTTCTGATATGCTAGCAAAAAAAATCACCTTACATAACTTATGAAACCCAGGTACTCAAAAAAACAGTATCTTTTCCACACACGTTTATCAAAATTCTGAATTAGTAAGTTTTAATAACCTGAAAACAAGTAGCTATTCTTTAGCACTAAGGTAGTTCATTTTTAGGTCAGTTTTGGTGTAACTATAAAGACGGACCTTTGTAATAGAAAAAAATGCAACGCATTGGGATAGTAGGAGGCGGACAGCTAGGAAAAATGATAGCTATAGCTGCATATAATCTGGGTTTTAAAGTTTGCGTCTTAGCAGAGGAAGAGAACTCCCCAGCTATAGATGTGGCAAGGGATTATGTTGTTGCACCTTTTCTCGATAAGTCAGCGATTCTTCACTTTGCAGAACACGTAGACTCTATAACGTTTGAGACCGAAAACATACCGTTAGATACACTTGATCTACTTCACGATAAATTCAACGTTCCAAATACTAAAGCGATTAAGGTGGCACAAAATAGATTCTTGGAAAAAGAATTCTTAAAAAAAAATGGAATACCAACAACCGAGTATTGGCACATTCAAAAGAAAGAGGATCTTAATAGTCTGGATTTTCCGGTATTATTAAAAACAATTGAGGGTGGTTATGACGGAAAAGGGCAATTCTTACTAGAGAGTCATGATCATTTAAAAAGAGAAGTTGAAAACCTCGAATTCCCTCTAATAGGAGAAAAGTTATTTAGGATAAGTAAGGAATTTTCCATAATAATTTCAAGAAATGAAACTGGGAATGTATGTTTTCCAATAGCAGAGAATGTTCATGTCAATGGAATACTCAGAACATCAAGCGTTCCAGCTGTACTTCCTCATCATGTTGCACTTGAAGTAGAAAACATAGGATTTCAAATAGCAGATCTATTAGAAATAAAGGGTCTCTTGTGTGTAGAATTTTTTCTCGATGAAGATAACAAGTTAGTTGTAAATGAAATCGCTCCTAGACCACACAATTCCGGTCACTGGAGCATGGATTGCTGCGATATTGATCAATTTGAAGAATTAGTTCTTTCAATTACAGGAAATAAACTTAAAAAGCCCAATCTCATAGTTCCGTGCACGATGAAGAATATTCTTGGCGATGAAATAAATACTTGGAAGGATTTATTCCTACAAAAAAACGTCAAACTCTATAACTATGGAAAAAAACAACCTAAAACTCTAAGGAAGATGGGTCATGTAAACATTCTGCATCCATAAGGCATCCAGGGCATTGGTTCTAACCTAAATGGAGTAGAACAACCAAGAATCACAAAAATAGCCCCTAAAAACGTTCTACATCTGTAAGATATTTTCAATGTCGGCTTTAAATTTTGCTAGATTTTCATTTTCGAAATTTCCATCGTCCTTTATTACGACCTCTGGGTTCACTGAGTGGAAACTGATCTCACAATTTTTAATTGAATTCTCGATCATAAGTGTAAGTTCATATAGACACTTTTTCGAAAATAAATAGGAAAAATACTTTTTGCTTCCGCGTTTCTTTACTAGTGCATCGACAATGTTAATGACCTTTCCGCCTTTAGGGTTATGAGAAATGAATCTTTGCATCAAAATAAATGGTGCAAGAACATGTATCCGATAATAGCTATCAAACATAGCTTGACTAGATGTCTCTATACTGTCTTGCACAAAAAACGACGCATTATTTACAAGTAGGTTAAGATGCGGAAATATGGCAAACGATTTATCCATTATCTTTCCGACATGATCTAAAAGAATCAGATCTTTTTGATACACATAAGTTTGTATCTTATATGTTTTTTCCAATCTGTCTTTTAATAAAACTACGTCATCATGCGACCTGTTGTAGTGTAGGATCAGATCATATCCATAACTTGCAAGAATTTCAGAAATAAATGCTCCTAATCTTCTCGCTGAACCTGTTATTAAAGCTGCTTTTCTTTTCAAGACGAGTAAATTTTGCTTCTTTAAAAGACGAAATACAAATAGAATTTTCTACTTTCTAATACTCTACAAAACGTGTAGGTGAAAAGACAATATTCCACGGAGGAGTTTTTAGCGTTCTTTAAAGACTCATTTAAAACTCTTTTTCCTGCCAAAAAGTTCGTAAAGTGTGGATACATAAATGTCATATCAGACAGATTGATTGCCTGTTTAAATGGAAAAATAAACAGATTAATAATCAACATTCCTCCTAGACACATGAAATCCACCCTAGTCAGTGTTGCATTTCCAGCGTTTGTTCTTTCAAGAGAACCTTCAAAAGGAATAATAGTAGCAAGCTATTCAAGCCTACTAAGCACTAAACATTCACTCGAAACAAAACTCATTATGTCTTCTGAGTGGTACAGGAACAAGTTCAAGGACACGGTCATATCAAAGCATCACAATACAAAAAATAAATTTTTAACTACTAAGTTGGGATTCCGACTTGCGACCTCAATTTCAGGAACACTTACTGGAGAAGGAGCAGACATAATAGTAGCTGATGATCCAATAAATGCACTACAGGCGAATAGTAATACATTTAGAGAAAGAACAAAGAATTGGTTTCTAAATACATTTATGACACGCCTCAATCATAGCAAAAAGAGCATAGCAATCATTGTTATGCAGAGACTTCATTACGATGATATATGTGGTTATTTAACAAGAACTTCTGGCAAGTGGCACATTATATCGCTTCCACTTATTGCAGAGAGGAAAGAAAAAATTACTTCCATAAATTCAAAAAAGACTCTTCTAAAAAGGAAAGAAGGTGAAGTTTTGAATAGAAACTATTTAAAACACGAAAATATATCAAAACTGAAAGCAGAGATTGGCACGTATGTTTTTGCTTCGCAGTACCAACAAAACCCTCTTTCAAATATAAACTCAATTATAAGGAGAGAGTGGATAAAGCGTTACTTAGAAAAAGAAGAAATAAGCGAAATATTATATATATCTCAAAGCTGGGATACAGCAGCTTTTGGTACTCAGCAAAGTGATTATACAGTTTGCATTACATTTGCAAGGTCAAGAACAGCATTTTATGTTTTAGACGTATACAGAAAAAAATTAGATTATCCTGAAATAAAAAAAGCAATTGTTGAAAACGCAGAGAAATGGAAAGCAAATTACATTCTTATTGAGAACAAATCAAGCGGACAAGCTCTAGTACAAGAGCTTAGAAGATCAACAGCTCTACCAATAATTTCTATTACTCCAGTTAGAAAAAAAATAGAAAGACTCTACAGTGTCGTTTCAATATTTGAATCAGGAAAGCTCTATTTACCGTATTCCGGTGAATGGCTAGAAAATTTTGAGATGGAACTTTTTAGCTTTCCAGGATCAGTTTATGATGACCAAATAGATAGCCTTACGCAGTATTTGAACTACGAGATTACCAAGTGTTATCCCCAACTGAATATAAAATTCCTCTAGAACCGTAATGTTAACAAGTATGTGTAAAATCTGTTTATACGGGGTTTATTATTTATTGAAATCTTTGATAGATTTGATTTTCTCAAAAATCACACAAGACTTTAAAGATAATTTTAACAAATCTATGTAATCGAAGGCCTCAGTTCTTTTTTAGTTGAAATCTCCTTTATTAACAAGAACCGTTAACATATTACTACACCTAAGATACGCCACTCTACCCAATAGTGGAGCTTATGTTTTTACTATAATTAATAAGATTTGATTTTGTTCAAAAGGGTGTGCAAAAGATTTGATAAACACTTTTTCCTAAAACTACATTAACAATAAAATATATATTCATAAAGTAAGTATGTAGTAGAATTGGGACTCACGTTGCAGTAAGTTGTCTGTAGGTTTTTGAGTAATTATGTCATTGCTAGATAAAAAAATATCCACATGGTTTATGAGACAAGCAGGGAGATACCTTCCTGAATATCTTGAAATATCCAAAAAAATGACCTTTTTTCAGATGTGCGAATCACCTGAAGTAGCATTAGAAATAACTTTACAGCCAATCAAAAGATTCGATCTTGATGCCGCAGTAATTTTTTCTGATATTCTGGTTCTACCAAGAGCTCTTGGTTGTAACATAGATATAAAAAAAGATGTTGGTCCTATAATAGAAAGAATTAGTAACCCAAATGAATTAGTGTATGATGTGTTTGAGGAGAAAATTTCTCCAACACTAGATGCAATTGCTCTAACAAGAAAACATCTTCCACAGAATAAGAGCCTAATAGGTTTCGCTGGAGGACCATGGACTATAGCACTCTATATAATTGAAGGTGGGTGGGATAAGACATTTTTAAGGACAAAAAAATTCATTAACAAAAGGCACGATGAATTCAAAGAAATAATATCGATTTTGACTGATGCAACAATCCAATACCTGAAAAAACAAGTCAAACATGGCGCAGACTTTATACAAGTTTTTGAAAGTTTTGCTTGGGCAGCGTCATCAAATGAATTCAAAGAGTTCATTATAGAACCAACTAGAAGAATAGTTTCATCACTTGATGTTCCAGTTATAGGATTTCCTAAGGGAGCCGGAGTTTCATATTTTCAATATGTAAAAGAAACTTCAGTAGATGTAATAAGTACTGATCACTCTCTTCCACTTGATTGGATAGTAGATAATCTTCAAACTCATGCTTTTATACAGGGGAACCTGGATCCTTATCTTCTAGCATTTAATAAAGAAGAGGCACTTCTTCAAACAGAAAGAATAATAGATGCTTTTTCAGGAAAGAATTTTATTTTCAATCTGGGTCACGGCATTTACAAAGAAACTCCGCTTTCTTCAGTGGAAGCAGTTTTAGATTTTATAAGATCTAGGAACTAATAAGTAAATTTGTTACAACTATAGTTGTATCTCTTATGATGTCTTTGAAGTGATGTTCCTTGAAAATCTTGAAAGAGAGATTTTGGAGCTGAAGAAAAGAAAAAATGCTATAATACTCGCTCACTATTACCAAGATGATGAGTTACAGGATATAGCTGATTTTGTTGGTGATTCTCTTGATTTATCTAAAAAGGCTTCAAGTACAGATGCTAAGATCATCGCTTTCTGTGGTGTTACGTTCATGGGTGAAGTTGCAAAGCTTCTAAGTCCAGGAAAAAAGGTTATTGTCCCAGATATTAAAGCTGGCTGTTCTTTAGAGGATTCTTGCAAAGTTGAACATTTGAAAAAATTTATAAGTTCTGTTGAGAATCCGTTTGTTTTGGCATATATAAATTCCTCAGTTCACGTTAAAGCAATATCAGATTCGATATGTACATCGTCTAGTGCTGAGAAAATAATAAACAATATACCAAAAGATAAAAATATAGTTTTTGTTCCAGACAAGTTTTTGGGTAACTATTTACAAAAAAAAACCGGTAGAGAAATGAAAATTTGGCAAGGAACTTGCATAGTGCACGAAAATTTCTCCGAGAAACATGTTATTTCCCTTAAATTAGAAAATCCAGATGCAAAAGTTGTTGCTCACCCGGAATGTCCTGCTACGCTTCTCAAATATGCAGACTTTGTTGGATCAACATCACAAATACTTTCATATATAGAAAAATCAGGCTTTTTCAAGTTCATAGTCCTTACCGAGCCAGGAATAATACACCAGGCAAGAAAAATTCTTCCATCTGGTATTTTTCTCCCAGTGGAATCAGTTAATTCATCTGGTACGTGTACTATGTGTAGCAAGTGTCCCTACATGAGACTGAACACAATGGAGAAATTGTATCACTGCTTAGATAAAGAGGAACCATCAATAGAAATAGATCCATCAATTTTCCATGATGCAAAGTCTGCTGTTGAGAATATGTTCTTTTACCTGGATAAATAGAAGGTACAAGAATCAAATTACTCGTACTTATTACTTAAGTAGGTGCGATTTTACCTCATCTATTATTTGATGTGGTAAAAATTGTGAAAGATCTCCACCAAGGATTGCTACTTGTTTGACGAAAGTTGATGAGAGAAATTGTGTTTCGTGTGACGCAGGAAGAAATATCGTTATTATTTTATCGTCCAGTTTATGATTTACCCAACTCATTTGAAACTCATATTCAAAATCTGATACGGCACGTAATCCACGTAATATAATATTGCTTTTTTCCTGTCTGACAAAATCAACTAAAAGACCTCTGAAAGTTTTTATCTCGATCTCTCCTGGAATTTCTTCTACAGAATTTTGAATGAAGATTTTTCTTTTTGCACTTGAAAATGTTGGAGTTTTTGATGTGCACTCTGCAATAGCTATTATCAACTTGTCTACCACTAATAGTGCTTTTTTTATTATATCTAAATGACCTAGTGTTACTGGATCAAATGTTCCAGCATATATTCCGATCCTCATGTATTATTTAATTAATCCTATTACTAAGATTTTTAATTCATCGTCCAGTTTCTTATCTAGAAAACTACCCCTTGTTATAACTATTTTTTTGGTAAGTGGCTGCATATCTATTACAAAATTCTCAATTGGTGACAATCCACTACCAATCTTTATCTCAATCTGTTCTGAGATAATTTTATTTCCCCGGATATCATATATTTCATAATTTATGTGTGCGTTGTCACCACAAAACTTTGGTTTTTTATTTGTTATCCTCCCATTTAGTATTATAGGATTCACTTCGGAGTTTGGGGCATTTTTATTTTCTACGTCTATAATTTCAACTTTGAATGAGGTAAAACTTCTGTTCCTTTTATCTAAAAAAACTTCACTTGCTATAAAGCCCGGCACACTAACGTGTGCTTCCTCTCCTTTTTTCATACCTATTGGAATCATGTTTAATATGGGAAGTTGATTTTTTCCTACAACATATTCAAGTTTCTCTAACTTTCCTATTGTGTCTCCATAGGCATTTATTATGACTTTATCACCACATTTTATTTCATTTCCTTCTCCTGTCTTTAGCAACGATTTCGTAATTAATCGATCATAGAAAAGTCTACTCCTTATACCATCGAACAATCCGTAATTATCCAGTCTCGAGTCTATATACAGTTCTATTATTGGTTTAACAATATAATAACCAATGGAGACGAGTATATTATTTCGGTTGTTTAACTGCAGTTCGTATTTATTTTCTTTATCTGAGTTCTTTAGATAAATAGCTAGAGAAAGCGATGATATGAATAGTAAGAGCAAAAAAAGTATAACTTTTAGTAACCTTTTCATTTGTTTGACATATGACCACTGGGGAAGATGTTACTATGTTCCACGTAGAACACCATTTCGAATTTAAAATAATTACTGTTCATATCTTTAGAATCTGCGTGAGCTACGTGTATAATTGTATATGACTCAGGTAGGTTTTTCTATAAATAGAAC